>JBNMJP010000191.1:0-4146 GCA_050873905.1 Jutongia sp.
CGGGCGCTTCGCTACCTGAACTGCCGCCCACAAAATCGCTCCTGCGGAAATCCCAATGGAAACCCCTTCTGTCCGGGCACAATTTCTCGCACTCTCAAAGGCATCCTCATCCTTCACTGCCACTACTTCCTGATAAATGCTTTGATCCAGTACTTTACATGGTTCCACCGGACCGATCCCCTGAATTTTATGCGTTCCGGACCAGCCCTGGGACAACAGCGGTGAAGATGCCGGTTCTACAGCAATCACCTGCACTTTCGGATTTTTTTCTTTCAGATAACTTCCAACCCCGGTGATCGTTCCACCGGTTCCGATGGCTGCCACAAAAATATCCACCTTTTCATCCAGATCTCTCCAGATTTCCGGTCCGGTTGTCTTTCGATGCATGGCCGGGTTGTTGGGGTTAAATCCCTGTCCCACCAAGAACGCTCCCGGAATGGTCTCTGCCAGTTCTTCCGCTTTCTGATTGGAGCCCACCATGTAATCTTTTGCCGGTGTCAGGATCACTTCCGCTCCATATCCCTTCAGCAGATCCACCCTTTCTTTCGACATATTTTCAGGCATACAGATAATTGCGTGATATCCCTTTGCTGTCGCGATCGCCGCCAGACCGATCCCTGTATTTCCGGATGTACTCTCTATGATCGTTCCTCCCGGCTTCAGGATTCCGTCCTTCTCCGCTGCTTCGATCATATTTAATGCAATACGGTCTTTTACACTTCCCGCCGGATTATACGCTTCCAGTTTCGCAAACAGATGTCCCCTTGTTCCCTGCTGCTCTTCGATTTTATGAAGTTCCAGAATGGGAGTGTTTCCTACCATTTCTGTCATGCTGTGATAAATCTTTCCCACCGCGTATATTTCTCCTTTCCTTTGCTTATCGTTGCAAGTAAGCAGCCGCCTGTTCCAGAGACTCCAGATTTTCCAGTTGATCGATCTGCTCCAGAAATCCCTCTGCTTTTTCTTTTCCGATTACAGGAACCGCAATCTTTTTGAACAGTTCTTTTTCTTCCGCAAGTGTCGTATTGTTCTGTGGATGTCCCTTTGGAAATCTCATGGTCTTTTTTAAAGCTCTTCCATCTTTCAAATCAATTTCCAGCGTCATCTCCGGGAAACTTCCCGTCTTAAACACATCAAAGTGATCCGTTGGTGTCTTTACGTCTCCAATAGATTTTACTTTATCTGCCAGTGCAAGCACTTCCTCTCTTTCCAGCTGATCTTTCGTAAACCAGTGTGCCCCGGGATTTTGCTGCAGCAGATATGCTGCCAGGCAGAAAGACAAATTAAATTGTGCATCCAATGTTGTCTTTGCTGTTTCCCTATAATTCAGTCTGGTCAGGGACGTAGTTGGATTCAAACGGATTTCTTTTACATCTTCTGCCCGGAACTGTTCTTCTTTATAGATGGCATCCAACAGCTCAACCTTCCTTCAAAAGCATCAAAACTGTATTACACAGATTCGGCAGACTCCGATACAGCATCTGCGGCATCAGGATATACCAAAATCCCTGTAACTTCGTCATTCCGATACTGTCCGCAGCCTCTGCCTGTGTTTTTTCCAGAGATTCGTAAGCTGACCGGAATACCTCCGACAGAGAAGAAGCCGCAAACAAAGTCAATGTGATCACGATATATTTCATCCGATGCATGGTATCCGGCGCAATTCCCGTCAGTTCTGTCACCAGCCTTGGCAGCCCATAGTACACCAGAAATAACAACACGATGGAGGGTGTACACCTCATGATCGTAGTATAACCGTAAGCCAGTTTTTTCAAGAATCTGTGGTTTCCCACCTTTGCTGCTGCCAACACACCGCCGAAGAGCAGCCCCAGAAGAAATGCAGCCACTACATATTCCAGTGTCACCCACAAACCGGGAATGATCTGTTCAAAAAAAACCGGTATTTTATTGATTGCAAATGCTCTCACACGTTTTCCTCCTTTTTATCCCGCTCTGTTTTCCCGGCATTACATCCTGCACTTACTGAAATTCATAATTGAAAATATCATATCCAAAATATTTCTCTGAGACTTTTGATGCATCACCACTGTCTTTTACACTTTTTAATGCATCATTAAATTCTTTCAGGAAATCTTCCCCCACATTTTTGCTGAACATCGGATATGTGTTTGCAGTATCAAACTCCGCATAAGATACCTGATCCAGATAACTGTGGTTTGCACCGTCTTCCGCTACCACTGTCGTATCCCACTGCGGTTTTGTGTAAATAATGGCATCATATTTTCCAGCTGCCAGTTCTTCCACCGAACCAGCCACAATTGTAGAATCCTCCGTCGTTGTGATCTCCACCTGTTCATCCGGATGGTCTTCGTTATACTGTTTTACAAAGTAATACATTCCGTTTCCCGCCAGAAGCGGTGCCAGCTTCAGCTGATTCTTCGATACCTCCTCCAGATTTTTTACATCTGCATTTTCCTTCCGGACAGCTAACACCAGAACCGATGCCCCCAGTGCTTCATCCGGGATCAGATATTTTTCTGCCCGCTCCTCTGTCCAGAATGCATTTGTCAGCGCCGCATCATAATTGCCCGCTTCCAGACCAATATAGGCATCATCATAAGATGTTCCCACATATCTAAAGTCGTAATCCTGCAGTTTCTCATCCACCAGCTTCAGTGTATCAATGTCATAACCTGCCGGGTTTCCGTTTTCATCCTCTCCTGTGATTGGCCAGTTTCCGGAATTTCTGTAAGCAAATGTAATGATCTTTGCACCGGAATCCCCGCTCTGAGCCGCATCCTCCTTCTCGCTCCCGCAAGCGGTAAGACCAAACGCAAAAGCAGCGATCAATACGGCAGCCGCCAGTCGTTTTGCTGTTGTTTTTCCATAAATCCATTCTCTTCTTTTCATATTCTGTATCCTCTTTTCTTACTATTTTGTCTCTGTTTTTCGCTGCCGCACTCTGGGGCATTTTGAGTAATCATAAAACCAGGCACATTCTTTGCATTGACAGCACCCCTGATAATCCGGATCTTTCTCGGATTTTTCCAAGAATCCGGGATCTGCCAGAAACGGTCTTCCGTAAGCGATCAATTCTCCTGCCTTTTTCTCTAACAGGCTGTTTCCCCTGTTCAGCGTCCAGATTTCATCTACCAGAATGACCGGGATTTCCAGTTCTTTTTGGATCTGTTCCCCGGTATAGACCACGTCATTATAGGGATACGATGCATCTGTATAAAGCTTGTCCCTGCTTGATCCCGGATAACAGATCACATCCGGATACTCCTTTGGCATATACCGGTCTGCTTCCCGGATCCCATAAGAAATGTGCAGCAGATCGATTCCGCTTCTTTCCAGTTCTTTTGCTGTCTCCAGATCCGTTTTCAGATCCTGATTCCAGCCCATCCGGTACGAGATCAGAAAATGCTCGTCCGCAAAAGTCCTGATCTGTGTCAGAATTTCCTTTGCAAGCCGAAGCCTTCCTTTTACATCCCCACCGTATATATCTGTTCTCGTATTTGTGATCGGCGAACTGAACATATTTAAGAAAAACATATTTGCACCATGCAGTTCCACGCCGTCCGCGCCAAGTTCTTCTGCTGTTTTTGCAGCTGATACAAAGGCATCTCTGATTTCTTCCAGCTCCGATATCGACCACTGCGTAATGGTCTCATGACGGTGATGCCCTTTTGACGGATATCCAAGCTGGATCAGTATTTTCGTGTCATTCTCATGACACATATTGATCAGTTTTTTCAGATCTTCTTTCTGATACCGGTTTTCGATACCAAAGTTTCGAAGCCCTACATCTTCCGAGATCACGGAAATGCAGTTTGTGATCACCAGGCCCAGCGCTCCATGGATTCTGTCTTTATAATATTTCAGGACTTCCTCCCCCAGAGAATACCCTTTTCCTTCTTTTATTCCGAATGGAACCATTGGCGCCAGTACAACCCTGCTTTTCAGTGTTACTTTCTTGATTTTGATCGGTTCTAAAATTTTCATATCATGAGTCTCCTTTGTTATAAACAGGTTTTTCTGTCTCCAATAGATAGAAAAAGAGCAGGTTCCCGGATACCGGTTACCTGCTCCTAAAGCTTCCATTTTCTCTCTATTTATAGTCCAGGTCTCATGATATGCACGGCAAATAAGCTATATGATATTTTCGCATCATACAGCAACAAC
>JBNMJP010000192.1:0-4124 GCA_050873905.1 Jutongia sp.
ATCCAGTACAAGTAAACGAACCTGATCCCTCTCCAAAAAGCGCATCTGCTGTATATAAAATGCCGCCACCTGCTCCGGTTCATTACACTGAAGCTTCTCCGCCGGCATGCTGGACCGCACCATACGCTTTGTAAATTCTGCCATGCATTTCAACTGAACCGCCTTTACCATACCAATGCCATGTATCTCCTGCAGCTGTTCCACCGAAATATGAAACAGACCTCCCAGATTTTTCTCCGGCAAATGACATAACACACGTTTCGCCAGATCCACAGCCCCCTCGCCCCGGCTGCCGGTTCGGATGACCACAGCCAGAAGTTCACTGTCGGATAGTGCTTCCGGTCCATAACGGACACACTTTTCATAGGGCCTCTCCGACATTGGAAGTTCTTTCATGCAGACTGTCTCCACTGTCCTTTTTTCTGTTTGATCACGCTTGTTTTTCTTCATCTGTGCCTCCTGTCCGAAGGCTTCCCCCATCAAACGTATCAAATTACATAGTATCATAAATTCTTATTTTTGTATAGAACCATCTTCTAATAGAATTGTGATTTATTCGTGATATTTTTATGAAATCCGACGGGATTCTTTTCCTATAACGACAATAAATGCTCATTTTCCATATATTGTACCGACATCATAATGCCAAATTTCGCATGATACCAGGTCAGACCTCCCTGAAAATATACCGCATACGGAGGCTCGATCGGACCATCGGCACTAAGCTCAATAGAAGACCCCTGCACAAAAGCACCAGCTGCCATAATAACGTCACTGTGATATCCCGGCATCGCATACGGCTCCGGTGCCACATGGCTGTCTACCGGTGAACCCGACTGGATTCCCTTGCAGAATGCGATCACACCCTCAGCAGACCCCAGCGTAACCGCCTGAATAATATCATGACGGGACTCGGTACTGTTTGGAACCACATCAAAGCCAAGACGTTCATAGATATTTGCCGCAAAGATCGCACCCTTTAAGGCAGAGGCTGCCACACATGGAGCCATGAAAAATCCCTGGAAGAAGGAACGATTCAGTCCGAGGGTTGCCCCCACCTCTTTGCCAAGTCCCGGTGCTGTCAGACGGTATGCACACATATCGATGAGATCCTGCCGTCCCACAATATAACCGCCGATCGGTGCCAGTCCGCCTCCCGGATTCTTGATGAGGGAGCCGACGCACATATCAGCTCCCACCTGTGTCGGCTCGATCCGCTCCACGAACTCCCCGTAGCAGTTGTCTACCATACAGATCACATCCGGGCGAATAGACTTGATAAAGGAGATCAGTTCTCCGATCCTTGCCACAGAAAGGGTCGGACGGGTTGCATACCCCTTAGAACGCTGGATCGTCACAAGCTTTGTCCGGTCATTTAAAGCCGCCCGGATCCCGTCAAAATCAAAGCTTCCATCCTCCTTCAGATCCACCTGACGGTAAGTGACGCCAAACTCCTTCAGGCTGCCCGGGGCTGCATTGTCCCCAATTCCGATCACGCCCTCCAGGGTATCATACGGCTTTCCTACCGGAGACAACAGTTCATCTCCCGGCCGCAGATTGGCAGAAAGCGCCACCGTCAGAGCATGGGTGCCGCAGGTAAGCTGTGGTCTTACCAATGCCGATTCCGCCTCAAATACACTGGCATAAACATCCTCCAGCGTCTCTCTTCCCAGATCATCATAGCCATATCCCGTAGAAGATTCAAAACAGCCCGCACTGACCTTATGCTTCTGCATTGCCCGAAGCACTTTCATCTGATTGTATTCCGCCGTCCGGTCAATCTCCTCAAACCGTTCCTTAAGTCCTGCTTCGATGCCGCTGCAGAAATCATAAACCTTTTCACTGATTCCTGCTTCCTTGTACCAATCCTGTAATTCCATGTTCTCTTCCTCTTTTCTCTTTTTCTTTTCTCGCTATTAAAAACCTTCACTTCACCGGCTTAATCCTGTTTGATCATACCATTTTCCCTGCCATGATCTTCTATCAGATCTGAAACCGCTCCCGTATCTCTTCCACACAATGCTCAAGCAGTGCGTCTTCACTGTCATACTGCTCTTTCTCCAGCCATGTCACGGTGCGCTCCCGGCGAAACCATGTAAACTGCCTTTTTGCAAAATGTCTCGTTTCCAGCTTGATTTTCTCAAATGCCTCATCCATCGTGCATTTTCCGGCAAAAGCATCCAGAATCTCCTTATACCCCAGTCCCTGCATAGATACCATCTCACGGGTGCAGCCATGCTCCTCCAGATGTTTTACTTCCTCCTCAAGACCGTCCTGACGCATCAGATCAACACGCCTGTTGATGCGGTCATACAGAATCTTTCTCGGAAGACTTAGTACATAATAAATGAAATCATACGGTGATTCCTTCTGTCTCTGGGTTTCATTATGCTCTGAAATCTTCTGTCCGGTCTGACGATAATACTCCAGCGCCCGGATCACCTTCTTGACATTGTTAGGATGAATCTGCTCTGCCGACTCCGGATCTACCTTGGCAAGCTCCTGATGAAGTGCCTCTGCGCCTTCATCCTCCGCCTTTCGCTCCAGCATCTGCCGGTAAGAGGTATCCGCCTCATTCTCCGTAAAATCAATATCATACAGAACCGACTGAATATAAAATCCGGTTCCTCCCACGATAATCGGAATCTTTCCTTTGGCATAGATCTGTTCCATATATTTTTTGCAGAGTCTCTGGAAAACAACCACATTAAACTCCTCCCACGGCTCCAGCTCATCCACAAGATAATGGGGCACACCGTCCATTTCCTCCGGCGTGATCTTGGCCGTGCCAATGTCCATGCCTTTATATACCTGCATAGAATCCGCCGAAATGATCTCCCCTCCCACTGCCTTTGCCAGGCCAATGGACAGGGCAGTTTTCCCGACAGCGGTAGGTCCCGTCAGAATGATCAGCGGCTTCTTTTTTTCTTTGAAATTTTCCATAATATTCCTTTCGCATTTTATACAATACGCTTAAACTTTTTGTCCAGCTCTGTTTTTGTCATCTTGATCATAGTCGGTCTTCCATGAGGACAATGATATGGATTTTCCAATGTCATAAGCTCCCGCAAAAGCTCCTCCATCTGTTCCCTCGGCAGACGGTTATTTCCCTTTACCGCCGCCTTGCAGGACATAGACGCAATTTTATCCTTGAGAATATCCGGTGTCGGGCGGGAGTGCTCGTCCACCATGGCATCAATGACTTCTTTCAACAGCTCCTCATTACCAATCTGTGGCAAATGCGCCGGCACACCACTGACTGCATATTCCCTGCCTCCGAAAGGCTCGATCTGATATCCCAGTTCCTCGAAAACGGTCATATGCTCCTTCACCGCCTGCTCCTCCTGCATAGTCAGTGTCAGGATCACCGGAGGCTGCAACAGCTGCACCATCGCCTTTTTTTCCGAAAGCTGCTTCATAAACCGCTCATACAGTACCTTCTCATGAGCCGCATGCTGATCCACCATGTACATGGCATTTTCATACTGCAGGATCCAGTATGTATCAAATACCTGTCCAATGATCTTTACTTCCTTCTGCGCCTGTTCGGAAAGAATTCCCTTGTCAAAGAAGGATTCCTGTACCGGATTATGGACATTGTACTTAACTTCATTTGTGTGTTCTGTATTTGGAACATTTTCTGTCTGTTCCATATTTAGGACAGTATTTCCGGTCACTTCTGCCCGTTCCATATTTTGGACAGATTTTCCAGACGTTTCTGTCGTATTCACATCAAAAACATCATCAACCACTTTCGAATTTACTGCATTGCCCATTGCAGAATTCATATTCTCCTGTGTTGAAGCTGATAACTTTCCAGCTTCGGTCTGTCCCATAATAGAGACAGACTGATCCTGTTCTCTTGCTATTTCCGCGCTGTCCCGTTTCCCGTACACAGCTGTTTCCCGCAACACGCCCTGCTGTTTTAATCTTTCATCCTGTTTTTTGATCTCCTCCAGAATTTGGACGGACTGCATCCTCTTTTTTTCAAACATTTCCGGTTCCCGCACCGGCTTTGCCGTATTCTGTCCTTTTTTCGGTACAGCTTTAGAGACCGGCGCTGCCAGAGATACCTCCGGAATAAACTCCTTATGCTTTAATGCTTCACTGACTGCATGGTAAAC
>JBNMJP010000193.1:0-4090 GCA_050873905.1 Jutongia sp.
GGGATTCAGGTATTTCAAAGGGCACTTTCGCACCCGCTGGTGTTTACGCTGCGTCTTTTGCAGCGTTATGCTCCACTGCGTGGTGCGACGTAGCGGGAGCGTGCCCACTGAAATAACTGAGCCCGCCCTGGAGGCTCGATCGTCCAGACACGTATTCATCGAAACATTGCAAAGCAAAGACTTCCGGGCAAGCCTACTGATCTGCGGCAATTTCCAGGTCACAGCCTTCCGGGTGAATTCTTCCTAGGAGCCAAAAATCATATTAAAAACCGTGCCACATCAGAAACAGTCTGGGCACGGTTTATTTTTAGTGAAAAATACTTTTTACATATTTACTGTTACTTTTTCCTTAGAACCGGAAATCCCTCTTTCCTTCTTTCAGCTCCTCCAGATACTGGATGGCTCTTTCCCGCACCTTCTCATTTGGCACCTTCTGGATCTCTCTGGCGATCAGTTCCTCACCGATCTGCTTTGTCTCAGGAGATGCATAGTCCTCCAGATACTCCTTCAGGGTCATCAGTGCATTTGGCTGACAGCAGTTTACGATCTGACCGGATTTTAACAGCGTCATAAAACGGTCTCCGGTTCTTCCGGCACGGTAGCAGGCGGTACAGAAGCTTGGAATATATCCCATCTTCATCAGCCAGTTTACCACCTCGTCCAGTGTACGGGTATCGCTGACATCAAACTGTGCGGAGCTGTCATCACGAACCGGCTCGGTATAACCGCCGACGCTGGTACGGGAGCCACCACTGATCTGGGAAATACCCAGATGAAGGACATGCTCTCTGGTTCTCTGGGATTCTCTGGTAGATATGATCATACCGGTATATGGCACGGCAATGCGGATCACCGCCACGATCTTTTCAAAAATCTCATCCGGTACGGCATTGCTGAAATCCTCTGTATCAATATCGTCAGCCGGACAGATCCGGGGAACACTGATAGTATGAGGGCCTACACCCTGAGCAGCCTCCAAATGCTCTGCATGCATCAGGATTCCTACCAGCTCATAGCGGTATCCCTCCAGACCGAAGAGAACACCAAGACCAACATCATCAATACCGCCCTCCATGGCACGATCCATTGCCTCGGTATGATATGCATAATCATGCTTTGGTCCCGTTGGATGGAGCTGCTCATAAGACTCCTTGTTGTAGGTCTCCTGGAACAAAATATAAGTACCGATCCCGGCATTTTTCAGGCGGGTATAATTCTCTACTGTCGTGGCAGCGATGTTGACATTTACACGGCGGATCGCACCGTTTTTATGTTTAATGCTGTAAATGGTATCAATACTTTCCAGAATATATTCCAGCGGATTGTTTACCGGATCCTCTCCCGACTCAATCGCCAAACGCTTATGTCCCATATCCTGCAGAGCAATGACTTCTTCCCGGATCTGCTCCTGGGTCAGCTTGATCCTTGGAATATGCTTATTTTTGTGATGATATGGGCAATAGGTACATCCATTCACACAGTAATTCGAAAGATAAAGGGGCGCAAACATGACAATACGGTGGCCATAAAATTTCTCCTTGATCTCCATGGCAAGCTCCCGGATCTGACGGTTGATCTCCGGGTCGTCACACTCCATCAGGACTGCTGCCTCCTTGTGACTGATACCCTTTGCCTTTTTGGCCTTTTCCAGGATTTCCTTCATCAAAGGAATATTATCCTTATTTTTCTTTGCATAATCAAGGGACTCCAGAATCTCCTCATGGTTAATAAACTCCTCTGCCTTCAACGACTTTGGATCATACTTGTAGCTGCTCATTGTTTTTCCTCCATATTCTTATAATTGTTAATTAAAACTTCCCACACCAAATAATCAGGTGTGCCCATAATATTTCTTATGTCCGCAGTGTAAAATATGATTTTTGCCCTAGATTTTTTGAATAACCGTGAGCTGTGTACACCAAAATTGTCTTGTCACTTACGGATTTCGAAAAGTCTATATGCTTTGCAGTTTCGATGTTCGATGAACGTGTCTTCCCGTACGTGCCTCCAGGTGGAATTCAGGTGTTTCGTAAGGCACTTGCGCTCGCCACTACTTGCATCCTGTTTTATAGGATGCTATGTAGTGCTGCGTAGCGCACTGTAGCGGGAGCGTGCCTGTCGAAATAGCTGATCCCACCCTGGAAGCTTGATCGTCCAGACACGTATTCATCGAAACATTGCAAAGCAAAGACTTTTCAGAAATCCTACTGATCTGCGTCAATTTTAGTGTCACAGCTTCACGGTTTTTCCAGATATCCTGAGGCAAAAATCTATATTAATATTCCATGGACATAAGAAATATTATGGGTACATGTCGCTATTTGGTGCGGGAAGTTTTTGCTGTTAATTTTTAATGCCGGGATTCCAAAAAATTCGCTCCCGCATCATTTTATCTGTCCAATTTTCAGGACACTGTTTACGTCTTGGAATATACCGCCTTTGCACTGACTCCCGTTGTCATCCCCAGTTTGCCTGACAACGCACTCACCGTATTGGTATCCGCATCCATCACGACACTGATCACGGAAACGCCCCGCTCCCGGTAGGGCATCCCCATCCTGCCCACAATGTACTCCCGGTACTCGTGAAGGAGTTCATTGACCCGTTCCACACGGTCCATATCCTCCACGATAATACCAAGGATTGCAATTCTTCGATCCATAATAATCCTCCATCCACAACTTCCTGCCACAGGCGGTTCTCCTCGTCTCTTCTCCTATGAAAAAAACGCCCCATGTCCAAATGACATGAGACGTTTCCCGGTACAAGATCAATATTTATTGTACGAATATCAAACCGCAGACTTTCCCAACGGAATCCTTCAAAACATATCATGCCTTTTCGTCGGGACGAACCCTTCGTGTCAGAACATGAGAATATTTTATCATCTAAGGTCCGGAATGTCAAAAGCTAAATGTCCGGACTGTACCATATTATTTACTCCGTCCAGCTTATGGCACATTTTACTGCCCGCTTCCATCCGGCAAGCTTCTGTTCACATTCTTCCTTTGAAATCTCCGGCATAAATCTGCCCCCGACACCGGCATTTTGGCGGATATCTTCAAAGTCCTTCCAATATCCCACGGCAAGTCCCGCCAGATATGCCGCTCCCAGAGCCGTAGTTTCGAGACACAACGGCCGGTCGACCGGCGTCTGGATCACATCTGCCTGTGCCTGCATCAAAAAGTTATTGGCACTGGCTCCTCCATCCACCTTCAAGGCGGACAGGGTGATCCCGGAATCTGCTTCCATCGCCTGCAGTACATCACTGACCTGATATGTGATGGCTTCCAGTGTTGCACGGATAATGTGGTATTTATTGACACCACGGGTCAGGCCCACGATGGTTCCTCTGGCATACTGATTCCAGTATGGTGCTCCCAATCCCGTAAATGCCGGTACGACGTAGCAGCCGTTGGTATCCGGCACCTTGCGAGCCATATACTCGGAATCCTCCGCGGAATCGATCAGCCGCAGTTCATCCCGCAGCCACTGTGCCGAAGCACCTCCGATAAATATGGAACCTTCCAGTGCGTAAGAAACCTTTTCACCAACGCCCCAGGCGATCGTGGTTACCAGACCATTCGTGGAATATACCGGTTTTTCTCCGGTATTCATCAACAGAAAGCAGCCCGTTCCATATGTATTTTTGGCTTCACCCTGAGAGAAACAGGTCTGACCAAACAGTGCCGCCTGTTGATCTCCCGCCACCCCGGCAATGGGAATCTCTCCTCCCAGAAATGATGTGTCCGTTTTTCCGTACAGACCACTGGAGGGACGAACCTCCGGCAGCATACATGCCGGAATATCAAGCCGTTGCAGTATTTCCTGATCCCAGCACAGATCATTGATATTGTACATCATGGTCCGGGACGCATTGGAATAATCTGTCGCATGAACCTTTCCCTTTGTCAGCTTCCAGATCAGCCAGGTGTCTACCGTCCCAAAAAGCAGTTCTCCCTTTTGTGCCCGTTCTCTGGCTCCCGGCACATGATCCAGAATCCATTTCAGCTTCGTGGCAGAGAAATAGGCGTCGATCACAAGACCGGTTTTCTGACGGATCATATCCGTGAGGCCTTCTTCTTTCAAC
>JBNMJP010000194.1:0-4086 GCA_050873905.1 Jutongia sp.
AGATTCGACAACGCAGCCGGCTATATCCAACGGGACAGAGGGATTTCGCACAGATCAGATTCTGATGGAGAGATTATCCGGAATTTCTGGTATGGATATGACACAGAATCCGCTTCTGATGACTTCAGATGGAGAATTCCAGGTGCAGGTTTCAGTAGAGGGCATAGGGATGAATGGTGTGTCGCAGAAGGTGTCTGATGAGGATGCTGCGGCCTGTCAGAAGCTTTTTGAAAAATATGTTGCAACATTTACGGAAGCCATTAACAGTGGAAAGACCGGACGCCTCAAGCAGGTGTTGAAGGAAGGGACTGACGTATATGTACAGCAGAAGGTACTGGCAGGGAATTACCACAAAAGGGGAATCCGCGAGAAAGCAAAAAAATGCGATGTGGATCTGATCAGAATATTAAGTAAGTGTGAGATCCAGATTAATTCCAGGGAACAGATAAAAGTAATTTACGGAGATAAAACAACAAAGCTTGTAAAACAAAGCTATTGTTATACCTGTGAGAAGAAAAACGGACGTTGGATCATTACCGCAATGAATGAGGTAAATGAATGATAATATTTCTCTTGCCAAATGCTCCGGAATCAGTTATTCTAATATAGAAAGAGAACTTCATGTGACTGACGGAGCAAGCAGGAGTACCTGCGGGAAGCATGAGGAATAAGAAAAGCCGACCGTCTGGGCAGCCGCAAGGGTTGTTCAGGCGGTTTTTATATTTTAAGAACATAGGAGGTTTACTATGCAGAAGTTATCATTACAGAAGGAACTTACAGGAAATGCGTATCCGGGCCGGGGCATTGTGATCGGAAAGACTCCAAATGGCAAATATGCAGCGACCGCATATTTCATTATGGGCAGAAGCGAGAACAGCCGTAACCGTGTCTTTGTAGAGGACGGGGAGGGAATCCGCACCCAGGCGTTCGATCCGTCCAAGCTCAGCGATCCAAGCCTGATCATTTATGCTCCGGTTCGCGTTCTGGGGAACAAGACCATTGTGACAAACGGAGATCAGACTGATACAATTTATGAGCTTATGGACAAGCAGCAGACCTTTGAGCAGGCACTTCGCACCAGAGAGTTTGAGCCGGATGCTCCGAACTATACACCGAGGATTTCAGGTATTATGCATGTGGAGAATGGAGAGTACAATTATGCGATGTCCATTCTGAAAAGCAATAATGGCAATCCGGATGCCTGCAACCGCTATACCTTTGCCTACAGCAATCCTGTAGCCGGAGAGGGTCATTTTATCCATACATATATGGGAGACGGCAATCCGCTTCCAAGCTTTGAGGGAGAGCCGAAGCTGGTAGAGATGATGGATGACATGGATGACTTTGCAGAGATGCTCTGGAGCAGCCTGAATGAGGATAACAAGGTATCCCTGTTTGTACGTTATATTGATATTGCGACAGGAGAGTGCAAGTCACGCATCATCAATAAAAATAAATAATATGTTTGCAAATCCATGGAAAACGCATAGATGAACGAAAAGATAAATACAACAAAATAATATCAAGAAAGGATAATAATAATGAAAGAATTAGAATTAAAATATGGATGTAACCCAAATCAGAAGCCTTCCAAGATCTATATGAAGGAGGGAGAGCTTCCAATCCAGGTACTCAATGGAAAGCCGGGATACATTAACTTCCTGGATGCATTTAACGGCTGGCAGCTTGTCCGCGAGTTAAAGAAAGCAACCGGACTTCCTGCAGCAACCTCTTTCAAGCATGTATCTCCTGCCGGTGCAGCAGTGGGTCTTCCGCTGTCTGATGTACTGGCAAAGATTTACTGGGTAGATGATCTCGGAGAGCTGACTCCTCTTGCAGCAGCTTATGCGAGAGCCAGAGGGGCAGACAGAATGTCTTCTTACGGTGATTTCATCGCACTTTCCGATGTCTGTGATGTCTGTACGGCCAAAATGATCAAGAGAGAGTCCTCCGATGGTATCATTGCACCGGGATATGAGCCGGAGGCACTGGAGCTTCTCAAAGAGAAGAAAAAGGGTAATTATGCCATTATCCAGATTGATGAAAATTATGAGCCGGATCCAATTGAGCATAAGGAAGTATTTGGTATTACCTTCGAGCAGGGAAGAAATGAATTAAATATCGATAAGGATTTCTTCAGCAATGTAGTAACAGAAAACAAAGATATTCCGGATTCTGCAAAGGTTGATATGGCGATCGCAATGATCACTCTGAAATATACACAGTCCAATTCTGTCTGCTTTGTCAAGGACGGACAGGCAATCGGAATCGGAGCAGGACAGCAGTCCAGAATTCACTGTACCAGACTGGCCGGAAGCAAGGCAGATAACTGGCTGTTAAGACAGTCTCCACAGGTGCTGGGACTTCCGTTTAAGGAGGGCATGAAGAGAGCAGACCGTGACAATGCCATTGATCTTTATATCGGTGAGGATTACATGGATGTACTGGCAGACGGTGAGTGGGAGAGAGTATTTACCGAGAAGCCTCCTGTATTTACAAAGGAGGAGAAGGAAGCATGGCTTTCCAAGGCAACGGATGTGACTCTCGGCTCCGATGCGTTCTTCCCATTCAGTGACAATATTGAGCGTGCATTCCGAAGCGGTGTGAAGTATATTGCTCAGCCGGGTGGATCGATCCGTGATGGAGAGGTCATCGAGGCATGTAACAAGCATGGCATTGCCATGAGCTTTACCGGCATCCGTCTGTTCCACCACTAAAAGCGGCTTATGTTCCGGAGTTTTCTGGAAATGACGGAATGAGCAGGCAGACAAATATTGAAACGGAAAGGTGATGGAACATCATGGGATATCGTACCGTGGATGAGTGGGAGAACTTTGAATTTCAGGATGCTGATGTTGGACAGATACATATGGAAAATGGTCATCTTTACCTGGAGCTGGGATATGTTACGATCCTGCCGGATAATTCCTGTAACCGGGATATCCGTAAGATGGGAACCAATGAACTGACACTGCAGCTTCAGCAGGTAGAGATTGACCGGATCATAGAGGAAGGCTATAAGCTGTACGATGCCGATGGCAATTTTACCAAGAGTGTGGAGGATCAGGAACTGACCCCGGAGGAGTATCCGAAATGGATGGAGGAGATGGCGGGAGGAGCAGTCTATCAGATCCTGCGCAGACCGGCAGAAGGAGAGCTTCCATATGAGTATGAAATATATCTGGATGCCAATGAGAGAACATATCTGGCGAAAGTATATGCCAAACATGATGTGGAAGTATGGAAACGGTTTATGAACCGTCATTCCGATTGATTTAATGAACCTTCGTACAATAGCATAAAAGCTCATATCAGGAGTTCCTTTAAAACTCCGTTATGCACAGAAATCGTGCACAGATATGCAGATATATTGATATAAAGAGTTTCCTTTTGTGAAACTCTTTATTCTGTCAAAGGAAAAGTGAGGATAATTCTAACAGAGGGGTTTTGATTATTATGAATAAAAAACGATTGTGTATTGGTATACTGGCGCATGTCGATGCGGGGAAAACAACATTGTCGGAGGCAATGCTTTATACTTGTGGGATGATCCGCAAATTTGGCCGGGTGGACAGCAAAGATGCCTTTCTGGATACCTACGAGTTAGAGAGAGAACGGGGGATCACAATCTTTTCGAAACAGGCGATGCTTCGTACGGATGATCTGGAGATATCGCTGTTAGATACCCCGGGACATGTGGATTTTTCGGCTGAGATGGAGAGAACCCTTCAGGTGCTGGATTACGCCATTCTCGTGGTGAGTGGTATGGACGGGGTGCAGGGACATACCCGGACACTTTGGAAGCTTCTGGAGCGCTATCAGGTGCCAACTTATCTCTTTATCAATAAAATGGATCAGCAGGGAACAGATCCGGCTGGTCTGATGACAGAAATAAAAGAAAAATTATCGGATAACTGTACGGATTTCGGGACAGAAGACAAGAGCAGCATTTATGAGAGTGCTGCTCTTTGTGAAGAAGCATTATTGAATCAATACCTGGAGCAGGGAGAAATATCGGACAGAGACATTGCCAGACTGATTGTTGAGAGAAAGATTTTTCCGTGTTATTTTGGTTCGGCATTGAAA
>JBNMJP010000195.1:0-4081 GCA_050873905.1 Jutongia sp.
ATAACTAACTAACATCATAGGATCATTTGGAATATTCATGGGAATCCTCCAATCTTTCGAGTTCGTTGTATCATTATTTCTTTTTATTTTTTGCAGAGACGTTGATCAGCTCCACAATCTTTTCAATGGAATTGTTGAGCTGGCTTCGCTGCATTGCCTTGATAAAGCGGTCTTTTTCCTCAAAAGCGGTATTTACGGCATTCAGGAGCTTTTCATTGGTCAGTTTCTCCTCCTGGATCACGATGCTGTAGCCCTGCTTCTCGAAGGAAGCGGCATTCAGGATCTGATCGCCGCGGCTTGCCTGAGCGGAAAGCGGGATCAGGATGTTTGGCTTACGAAGGGCAAGGATCTCACAGATGGCATTGGCTCCGGCACGGGAGATCATAATATCTGCAGCTGCCATAAGATCCCGTAATTCCTCCTTTATGTACTCAAATTGTACATAGCCTTTTGTATCCTTGAGAGAATCGTCCATCTTGCCCTTGCCACACAGATGAATAATCTGGAAATGCTCCAGAAGCTGCGGCAGGATGGCACGTACAGCTTCATTGACCCGGACGGCACCAAGGCTTCCGCCAATGATCAGAATCACAGGCTTCTCATCGGTAAAACCACAGAAGGCAAGTCCCTTTTCTTTGCTGCCCTTGAAAAGCTCCTGACGGATTGGAGAACCGGTCAGAACACCCTTGTGTTCCGGCAGATGCTTCAGTGTCTCCGGAAAGTTTGTGCAGACTCTGTCTGCGCATGGGATGCAGATTTTATTGGCAAGTCCAGGTGTCATATCGGACTCATGGATCACACATGGGATATGACGGGATTTCGCTGCGACAACTACGGGAACGGAAACAAAACCGCCTTTGGAAAATACCACATCCGGACGAATGATCTTTAACAGCTTTCGTGCCTGACTGTATCCGCGGATCACCTTGAATGGATCACTTAAGTTTTTCGGATCAATATAGCGGCGCAGCTTACCGCTGGAGATACCGTAATAAGGAATACCCAGCTCCGGGATCAGACGGCTTTCAATGCCCTCGTAGGAGCCAATATAGTGAACCTCGTAGCCCTGCTTCTGAAGTTCCGGAATCAGGGCGATGTTTGGTGTTACATGACCGGCAGTACCGCCACCAGTAAGAACTATTTTTTTCATTTTATATACCAATCCTTTCTTGAAGAATAAACAGGTTATTATCTAATTTATTATATTAGTATTGGAGTATTTTATCAACAGAAACTTCGTTTCACAGTTTGAACACGGATTCTACACTTTTTCAACAAGAAATTTGGGTATGATATGGAACATATCATTCGATTTTTTGTTAGAAAGGTAAGGTGTCATATGAAAAAGAAACGTGGGAAAAAGTTTAAGGTGATTGTCTGTGGAGGTGTTGTTCTGGTGCTGGCAGGAGGAATTCTGACAGGAAGACATTTTCTTCAGGCAAAGAAAGCCTCCTCGGAGGGAGTGACCAGACAGAGCACAACCACTCTGACGAAAATGGATCTCACCGATTCCATCAGTGCATCCGGAACCATTGAGAGCCGGAAGACACAGAGCGTATCGGCTTCAGTCAATGATGTGACAGTCAAAAAGGTCTATGTCAAGGTCGGGGATGAAGTAAAAAAGGGAGATACCATTGTTCTTTTTGATTCAGACAGTCTGGAGAGCAGTCTGACGGAAGCGAAGGATGCTTTATCAGAGGCACAGAGCTCTGCCGCATCCGAGGTGGAATCTGCGCAGGAACAGTATGACACTGCACTCAGCGACCAGAGCTACAATAATGCGAAGGCTGCGAAAAATGTAAAAAAGGCGCAAAAAGCAAAGGAAACGGCAGCAAAAGCGTTACAGACTGCCAAAAATAAAGTAAAGAAGCTCAAAAGCAGTGCAAAGGGAAAGAACACTCAGGAGCTTACGGCGGCGCAGGAGGCACTGACAAAGGCGCAGGAGGCGTATGAGCAGGCAAAATCCGCGCTGGAGGCAGCAAAGGACAATCAGACAGATACGGCAAGACAAAATAAATCCTCTGTGACCCAGGCGAAAAGCTCCGTGAGCAATGCGCAGAGCAATCAGACCAAGAATGTGAAAGAGGCACAGAAGAAGGTTGAGGAAGCCCAGGAGTCATTGGATAAATGCACGGTAACAGCTCCTATGGATGGTGTTGTGACCACATTAAATGTATCTACGGGAGACACATATACCGGTGGAACCATTGCAGAGCTGGATGATACCAGCGGATATACAATTACTACAAGTGTAGATGAATACGATATCAGCGATGTGAAAAAGGGACAGCGTGTGGTGATCCTGACGGAGGCTACCGATGAGGATGAGCTGGAGGGTGTTGTAACCTTCGTGGCACCGTCTACCGTCAGCAGTTCTTCTACAGAAAGCACCGGAAATGCCGGAAATACGGGGAACAGCAGCAGTGACGGCTACGAGGTTCGCATTCGTATAAAATCAAAGGATAGCCGTCTCAAAATGGGAATGACAGCAAAATGCAGTATTATCAAGGATGAGGCAGACGATGTGTTTGCAGTGCCTTATGATGCGGTCTGTGAGGCGCAGGATGGCAGCTATTATATTACCGTGGTAGATAATGATAATACCGATGATCAGAAATCGGAAAATAGCACAGAAAGCCAGCAGGCAGGGAATAATACAGAGCAGCAAAATAGTGACAACAGCAGTGCACAGCAGGGTGATGCCGGACAGATGAATGGAAATCCACCGGACGACAAGAAGGGGCAGAAGCCACAGGACAGTGACGGTAAAGAGGACAGCACAAAGAGCAGCAGCCAGGCTCAGACACGACAGATCACTGTAACCAAAGGAATGGAGACGGATTATTATGTGGAAATTTCCGGAGATGACCTGCAGGAGGGACTGGAGGTTGTGGTTCCGACTGACAAGGTTTCTTCCGGAAGCGATTCCTCCTCTGACAAAAGCAGCAATGCCCTTGGCGGTATGGGGGGCATGAACGGAGGCGGTATGCCGGACGGTGGTAACATGGGCGGCAAAGGCGGCTTCGGTGGCGGACCGGGAGGTGGAAAATAAATGGAAAAGCAACAAAAGGATTCTTCTGTGATTTCTTTGCACGGCATTGTGAAGCGGTTTTATATCGGCAAGCCGAACGAACTGGAAATTCTTCATGGGATCGACCTGCATGTGGAACAGGGCGAGTTTGTATCCATCGTGGGGGAATCCGGTTCCGGTAAATCCACGCTGATGAATATCATTGGCGCACTGGATCGTCCCACCGAGGGAGAATATTATCTCCGGGGAAGAAATGTAGGAGAGACGGGAGACAAGGAATTGTCCATGATACGAAATCAGGAGATCGGCTTTGTATTTCAGACATATAATCTGATCCCGCGGACCACGGCTCTGGAAAATGTGGAACTTCCAATGCTGTATGGCAGGGTAAAAAAGACAGAACGCCGTGCCATGGCTAAGGAGCTTCTGAATCTGGTGGGAATGGGAGAACGGATGCTTCATAAACCGGAGGAATTATCCGGTGGTCAGAAACAGAGAACGGCTATTGCCCGTGCCATGGCGAATGACCCTTCCATCATACTGGCAGATGAGCCTACAGGTGCCCTTGATTCCGAGACCAGCCGAAAGATTATGGATATTTTTCATGAGCTTCATAAGGAACAGGGAAAAACCATTGTACTGATCACACATTCCAAAGAGCTGGCAGAGGAAACGGACCGGGTCATTCGTATTTCGGATGGCAGAATATAAAAAGGAGGCAGAAAATGCTGATTTGGGAAAATATCAAGATTGCATGTAAGGCATTGTTTTCCAATAAGCTTCGAGCGTTATTGACGATGCTGGGTATTATTATCGGTATTGGTTCTGTTATTGCGATCATGACGGTGAGTGAATCATTGACCACATCCATATCCAACAGCTTTCAGGAGATGGGAGCCAATAATATTACGGTAGGACTATCCGCCAAAAGTGAGGAGGAAGAGGTTCGTGCCAACGGAATGAGGTTTGGTGCCGGTAACCGGAATGCATCCATTACGGAGGACGACAGGATCACAGATGCCATGCTTCAAAAAATGAAAAAAACATTTC
>JBNMJP010000196.1:0-4076 GCA_050873905.1 Jutongia sp.
AGGGAAGAGTGGCGCAGGTAATGATTTCCTTGGATGGATCGACCTTCCGGTTGATTATGACAAGGAGGAGTTCGCAAGAATTCAGAAGGCAGCACAGAAGATCCAGTCTGATTCCGAGGTACTTCTTGTAATCGGTATCGGTGGTTCTTATCTTGGAGCGAGAGCTGCGATCGAGTTCTTACGTCACAGCTTTTACAATAATGTATCCAAAGAGATCCGCAAGACACCGGAGATCTATTATTGTGGAAATAACCTGAGCGGAACTTATCTGTCTCAGTTGATCGATGTCATTGGCGACAGAGATTTCTCAGTAAATATTATCAGTAAGTCAGGTACAACCACAGAGCCTGCTGTTGCATTCCGTATCTTCAAGGAGATGCTGGAAAAGAAGTACGGCAAGGACGAGGCTGCAAAGAGAATCTATGCAACCACAGATAAGGCAAAGGGAGCACTCAAGAGTCTTGCTACAGAGGAAGGTTATGAGACATTTGTAGTGCCTGATGATGTCGGAGGACGTTTCTCTGTACTTACAGCAGTTGGTCTTCTTCCGATCGCTGTCAGCGGCGCAGATATCACAAAGCTGATGGACGGTGCTGCTTCTATGCGTGAGGTATGTCTGAATAAGGACTTCGCAGAGAACGATTCCATGAAGTATGCAGCAGTTCGTAATATTCTTCTCCGCAAGGGTAAGTCCGTAGAGATCCTTTGCAACTACGAGCCGATCTTCCACTATGTAGCCGAGTGGTGGAAACAGCTCTTTGGAGAGAGTGAAGGAAAGGATCAGAAGGGTCTGTTCCCGGCATCCGTAGATCTTACCACAGATCTTCATTCCATGGGTCAGTTCATTCAGGACGGAAGCCGTGTTATGTTTGAGACTGTTATGGAGTTAGAGAAGCCTGCATTTGATCTGACGATCCAGAAGGAAGACGTAGATCTTGACGGACTGAATTATCTTGCCGGCAAGACACTGGATTTCATCAACAAGAGTGCCATGAAGGGTACACAGCTTGCCCACACCGATGGAAATGTACCAAACCTTGTCGTAAAGGTACCGGAGCAGAATGAGTTCTATCTGGGACAGCTGTTCTACTTCTATGAGTTCGCATGTGGTCTCAGCGGTTATATTCTTGGAGTAAATCCATTTAACCAGCCGGGTGTAGAGAGCTACAAGAAGAACATGTTTGCTCTTCTTGGCAAGCCGGGATTTGAGGAGCAGAGAGAGGCTCTGATGAAGAGACTGTAATTATCATGATGCAGGGGTCAAAAATTGACTTGTCAAATACAGAGGATGTCATCTATATGGTGGCATCCTTTTTTAGGGTATAGGAAAATGCTCGTAGCGTAGAGGGAAGCCAACGAGAATTGCGAAGCAATTCTTGGAGGGCAAAACGCTGGTTTTGCCCTTTTTTATTTGACAATTTTTGGAGTGTTTTATAAGACTTCGGATAGAATTGTACAATCTAGTTTCTTCACTTATCGAAAAGTCTAGAATTAATAGAGAAAACGGCTAAGAAAAACAATGTATTCATAAAGAAGTTTCGGATGGTAAAATAAGGTATCAGTAACAGGGACGGGACGAAACAGAAAATTCGGGCATATCAGAAAGGAGATTATCCATGAGAAAAACAGGAAAAAAACTGATTGCCGTGATTGCAGCGGTCAGTATGACGGTAAGCATGATTCCGGCCAATGGACAGGCGGCGGCTCACAGCATTTCCGTCAAGCAGACGGCAAAGGCTTCAGAAATATCGGAAAATGTTCAAAATGCAGCAAAACAGAAAGCGAAAGACGATACGGCAGATGCGGAGATTACCTTCTCCAAAGCAAGTGGTACCTATGAGGAGGCATTCCAGCTGGAGATTAGTGGAAAAGAGGGGGATACGGCACTTTATTATACAACGGATGGAAGTGATCCTTCTGATCCGGACAATGAAAACAGGATTCCGTATCAGGATGGAGGAATTGCCATTACAGAACGGTCGGACGATGAAAATGTGTTGTCTGCAATAGATCCGATCTTGTTTGACGGTGTCAATGTAACGGCATCAAAGGATGGAAAAAGTTTTAAAAGTACCATTCAAAAGCCATCTAAAGAAGCAGTAGACAAATGCACCGTGATCAAAGCGGCAGCGCAGCATGCAGATGGCACGTATTCGGCGGTATTTACGAATACATATTTTGTGGGAGATATGGCGCAGCATATTGCCGGAATCAGCGAGAGCTGTGAGGCGGCAGGAAAGGATCTGGCCGTCATGTCCATCAGTATGGATGCAGATGATCTGTTTGACTCCACGAAGGGAATTTATGTAAAAGGAGATGTCTTTGAGAAGGCATTACAGGAATATCTGGCAGGAGGCCATAGGATCTCTGAATGGAAAGCGTCTGATACCTGTCGCAAACTGGATGCAAACTATAAGCAGAAGGGAAAAGACTGGGAAAGAAAGACACACATTGATTATTTTGAGAGTAACGGTACCAAAACAAAGTGTAAGCTGCAACAGGATTGTGGTATCCGCATTCAGGGAAATTATTCCCGGTCGGATTATCAGAAAAGCTTTCGTCTTTATGCCCGCGACGAATATGGAAAAAAGAATTTCAAGTACGATTTTTGGGACAATGCATTGGATGATCAGGGAAAAGTAATTGACAAATATAAAAAGATTGTCCTCCGGAATGGCGGAAATTGTGCATTCACCACGAAGTTTTCTGATTCCTACTGGCAGTCACTGCTTCAGAACATTGACTGCGATAACCAGAGTGCCCGTCCATGTGTAGTTTATCTGAATGGAGAGTACTGGGGCGTTTACATTCTTCAGGATGATTTCTGTGGTGCCTATATGGAGAACAAACATGGTGTCAACAAAGATGACGTGGTAATTTATAAGGGCGATGCGGAGGCAATCCAGCCACTGGGGTATAAACTGGATGAAGGAGAACTTCCGGAGGGTGTTACAGACGAGGATTATTACCTGAAGGATCTCGAGAACTTTATGAGTACCCATACAGATGTCAAAGATCAGAAGGATTATGATGCGCTTGCGGCGATGGTGGATGAGGACTCTATCATAGATTATTTTGCGACAGAGGTGTGGATCAATAACAAATGGGACTGGCCGGGTAAAAACTGGTCCATGTGGAAATCGACTGTAACCGATGAAGCTAATCCGTATGCGGATGGCAAATGGCGTTTTATGGTATATGATGTGGAGTTTGGCGGGATCAGTGGTGTTTCGGACAGGACAGGAAATGCCATAGAGGAAGCCAAGCTGCTGCAGACCGGCACGGCTCAAAAGAGTAATACAAATAAGAATTACGACAAACCACATGTCAGATGCTTCGCATTGATGATGACCAATGAAACATTTCGGGAAAAATTTATTGCACGTATGGAAAGCTTTTCCGGTGGAATGTTTGCGTATGATCGTGCAATTAAAAATGCGGATTTGTTTCAAGGGGTCTATCAGCCAATCCTACAGCAGTTTTTTGATCGTTTTCCGACGGGAAGCGGAGCATCCGCCGATCAGGCGATCAATGGAGACGGAAGGACAAATTATGGCAGTCTGAGGGCTATCAGAGATTTTTTAAATGGACGAGATAAGCAGGTGGCAAAAATATCTACGTATATCCGTAACCAATATAAATCAGCAGATGTGTCACCATCTCCGGTGCCGACAGATAAAGCAGATCCATCTGCTTCAACGGAACCGACAAAGATTCCGGAAGTACCGGAAAATAGTCCGTCAGCAGGACCGGCACAGACAGCAGCTCCCGAGGAACCAAAGAAGAACTCTGCCCAAAAGGAAAAATTGCCGGATGGCACTGTTGTTGTGAAGAAAACAGACAAAAACGGGAAGGTTGTGTCTACAAAATATGAGACAAAGACAGGCGTGTATCTTCTGAAATCAGATCATACACTCTGTTACCAGAAGGAAAATCATACTGCATTGAAAAATAAGACATCTGTGATCATTAGAGATGTTGAAAAAATTAATGGAAGATCGTTTAAAATATCAGAAATAGAAAAGGGAACTTTTCAGGGATTATCCAAACTGAAAAAGATCACGATAGGTAAAAAT
>JBNMJP010000197.1:0-4063 GCA_050873905.1 Jutongia sp.
GGATGATCTTGCAGAGGAGCTTATGCAGGAAGAAAAGGACCATCTGGCGATATTAAATAAAATTGGTGAAATTCAGGGAATGATCCTTGATCTTTTTACCTGATCATTATAAACAGGAGGCATTTATGGCAAATTTTAAAGATATCATAGGACAAAAGCAGGCAAAGGAGCATTTCCAGACAGCAATCGAGACAGGAAATATTTCCCATGCCTACATTATTAACGGAGAGACCGGCTCCGGACGCCGTATGCTGGCAGACGCCTTTGCAAAGGCACTCCAGTGTGAAAAGCATCCAAACGCCGATTCCTGCGACGGATGCAAGTCCTGTCATCAGGCAGAATCCGGCAATCATCCGGATATCCGCTACATTACTCATGAAAAAGCGAGCATCAGTGTCGATGATATTCGTGAGCAGCTCAACAATGATATCCAGATCAAGCCATACAGCAGTGAGCATAAGGTATATATTATCCCGGAAGCCAATAAAATGACGGAGCAGGCGCAGAACGCCCTTTTGAAAACTATCGAGGAGCCTCCGGCATACGCTGTTATTATTCTCCTCACGGATAATCTGAATGCACTTCTGCCGACGATCCAGTCCAGATGTGTTACGATCAATACAAAACCTATCTCCAAGGAAGAGATTGCCGGTTATCTGGTAAGCCACCTTTCCATGGAACGGGAGCAGGCAGAAATTGCCGCAGGCTTCTGTCAGGGAAATATGGGCAAGGCGATCCGTTTTGCCAACTCAAAGGATTTTCAGGAAATGAAGGAGGACACCCTTCATTTATTAAAAAATATTGAGCATATGGATATCTCAGAAATTGTGGATTCCATCCGTACCTTCTCACAGAAAAAGGGCATGATCGATGATTATCTTGATCTGATGCTGCTCTGGTACCGTGATGTACTGATGTTTAAAGTCACAAAGGACGCCAATCTCCTGCTGTACCGCGATCAGTTCCACGATATCTCCCATCAGGCAAGCGTGCACACCTATGAGAGTATCGAAAACATTCTCCAGGCAATCGATAAGGCAAAGGTGCGTCTTGGCGCCAATGTAAACTTCGAGGTGACCATGGAGCTGATGGCACTGACCATGAAAGACTAAGCTAATCCGTCAATAGAAAGGACATAAATATTATGATACTAATTATCGGAGTCAGATTCCGTAAATCAAGCAAGGTATATTACTTTGATCCCACCGGCTACGACATCAAAAAGGGCGACCATGTTATCGTAGAAACTGCCCGTGGTATTGAGTACGGCACTGTCGTTCTGGGACCAAAGGAGGTTACGGATGACAAAGTCGTTTCCCCGTTGAAGCCACTGACACGACCGGCTACTCCGGAGGATGAACAGACCAATATTGAGAACGAAAAGAAGGAAAAAGAAGCTTACCAGATTTGTCTGGAAAAAATCAAAAAACATGATTTGAAAATGAAGTTGATCGATTCCGAATATACCTTTGACCGCAATAAACTACTTTTTTATTTTACAGCCGACGGTCGTATCGACTTTCGTGAGCTGGTAAAGGATCTTGCATCGGTATTCCGCACACGTATTGAATTACGTCAGATCGGTGTCCGCGACGAGACGAAACTGTTAGGCGGCATGGCGATCTGCGGCAGACCACTCTGCTGTCATACCTTCCTGTCCGAGTTTGCCCCGGTTTCCATCAAAATGGCAAAGGAACAGGGACTTTCCCTGAATCCCTCCCAGATTTCCGGTGTATGCGGACGTCTTATGTGCTGCCTGAAAAACGAGCAGGAAGCTTACGAAGAACTAAACCGCTCTCTTCCAACCATTGGATCCCAGGTAAAGACCATTGACGGTTATACCGGCGATGTACAGAGCACCAGCGTTTTGAAACAGCTTGTAAAGGTTGTGATCACCAAAAAGAACGGAGAACGTGAGATCCGCGAGTATCCGGTCAGCGATCTAATCTTTAAGGATCACCAGATCACCAATGAAGGCTCTGAACTGGAGGCATCCCTGAATGAAATGGTAGACGCTGAGGGACTGGAACAGCTTGAGATCATGGAAAAACAGGATATGGAAGAACTTCAGGAGCAAGAAGAAGAAACCGGTAAATCCAGCGGAATACGCGAAAATAACAGACGCTCCCGTGGCCAGCGCAGAGACCAAAACAAAGATAATAGAGACCGTAACCGGGATCGAAATCAAAACAGAGAAAACCGTGGTCAGAACAGAGATGATCAAAATCGGGACAGTCGTGGTCAGAACAGAGACGGCCGGGATCAGAATCGTTTCCGGGAAAATCGCAAAGACCGCGATGCACAGCATAATAACCGGGATAGACGACCTGCCAGAAGCAGGGGCGGCTACGATAACCAGAATATTCATCTGCCGGAAACCGAAAAACAGGAACAGAGCTTCCGTGGCGGTTATGAACGCCAAAATGACGGACGCCGGGAAAAAGGACGTCCGGAACGTTTCCGGGAGGAACGCAGCAGAAAAGGTGAGCGTGAGAATTTCCACGGCAGGAGAAATAACAATCACCGCCGTCAGGACAACAATACGAAAGGACAAAATGCCCCATCCAACCGCCAGAATCATTAGATATATTACAAAAAGGAGCCGCTATGAACGCAGAATTGAAGCCGGGAGAACGTTTGGATGACCTCCAGATCAATGGTTATCACATTATACAGCATCCGGAGAAATTCTGTTTCGGCATGGATGCGGTGCTGTTATCCTCCTTTGCCGGTTGTCAGCCGGACAGTAAGGTTGCAGATTTCGGTACCGGTACCGGAGTGATTCCGATTCTTCTGACAGCCAAAACAGATGCTGCGCACATTGATGCATTGGAAATCCAGCCGGAAAGTGCAGATATGGCGAGACGCAGTGTCCAATTAAACGGACTCACCGACAAAATTCAAATTATTGACGGCGATATTAAGGAAGCATCACAAATCCTCGGTAAGGCATCTTACGATTATGTGATCACAAATCCGCCCTATATGAATAATAACCACGGACTCAAAAATCCGGACATGCCCAAGGCGATCGCCCGTCACGAAATCCTCTGTACTCTGGAGGATGTCATACGGGAAGCCTCTCTGGTTTTAAAGCCCGGTGGTCATTTTCTGATGGTACACAGACCCTTCCGTCTGATTGAAATTATTACATGCCTTACCAAATATAAGCTGGAACCCAAACGAATGCGTTTTGTGCATCCATTCGCTCACAAGGAGCCCAATATGGTACTGATCGACGCGGTTCGTGGCGGCAATTCCATGGTAAAAATAGAATCTCCTCTTGTCATATATTCCGCACCGGGACAATATACACAGGAGATTCTCGATATATATCACTGCTAGAAATGGAGAAAACAATGACCGGGACTTTATATTTATGCGCCACCCCCATTGGCAATCTGGAAGACATTACCTTTCGTGTGTTAAGAACCTTACGTGAGGTAGACCTGATCGCCGCAGAGGACACGCGCAATACCATTAAACTCTTAAATCATTTTACGATCAAAACGCCCATGACAAGCTATCATGAATACAATAAAGTAGACAAGGCAGCCTATCTTGTTTCCAAGCTTGCCCAGGGAACCAATATTGCTCTTGTCACGGATGCCGGTACACCGGGCATCTCTGATCCCGGTGAAGAAATAGTCCGCCAGGCCTATGCCGCAGGAATTCCGGTTACCTCCCTGCCCGGTGCCTGTGCCTGCGTAACGGCTCTGACCTTATCCGGGCTTTCTACACGCCGTTTTGCTTTTGAGGCATTTCTGCCTCCGGACAAAAAGGAACGTGCTGTTATTCTGGAATCCCTGAAAACAGAAACGAGGACGGTGGTCATATACGAAGCTCCCCATCACCTTCTCGCCACGCTCAAGCAGCTATATAAAGCCCTTGGCGAGCGGAAGATCACTCTCTGCCGGGAACTTACAAAGCTTCACGAAACGGTTCAGCTTATGACATTGTCCGAGGCTGTTTCCTATTATACCGACAATGATCCAAAGGGCGAATATGTTCTGGTTCTCGAGGGCATTTCCCAGCAGACTCTGGATCAGGAAAAGCAGGATAA
>JBNMJP010000198.1:0-3991 GCA_050873905.1 Jutongia sp.
AGATTACTCTGCATAGTTGCTGTTAATATAATTCACTAATCCCTCTGCCTTAATGATCTTCTGCATAAACGGAGGGAATGCCTGTCCCTGATACTGTGTTCCTTTTGTCTTGTCCACGATCACGCCGCTGTCAAAATCAATTTCCACAGTATCTCCTGCTTCGATCTCCTTGGCTGCCTCCGGGCACTCAATGATCGGAAGTCCGATATTGATGGCATTCCGGTAAAAGATACGAGCAAATGTCTCTGCAATAACACAGCTGATGCCAGATGCCTTGATAGCGATCGGAGCATGCTCTCTGGATGAACCGCATCCAAAGTTTTTGTTGGCTACCATAATATCGCCCTTTTTCACTCTGTTTGCGAAATCAGGGTCGATATCCTCCATACAGCTTTTTGCCAGCTCTGCCGGATCTGATGAATTCAGATAACGTGCCGGGATGATGACATCTGTATCTACATTATCTCCATATTTATGAACGGTACCACATGCTTTCATATTTACTTTCCTCCATATACTTTATAATTAACCACGTTTTTACATGGCAATTTAAATCCACGCATAAATTGCTCTTTGCAAAACTGTTGTCTTACATCAAAGTCCCAGATCGGATGGCTGTGAGATCTTACCGGTCACTGCACTGGCTGCTGCAACTGCCGGACTTGCCAGATATACCTCGGATTCCACATGACCCATACGTCCTACAAAGTTACGGTTTGTGGTAGAAACCGCTCTCTCTCCCTTTGCAAGGCAGCCCATATGACCACCCAGACAAGGTCCACAGGTCGGAGTACTTACCACAGCTCCAGCCTCGATAAATGTCTGCACAAGGCCTTCCTCGATCGCCTGCATGTAAATACTCTGTGTTGCCGGGATCACAATGGCACGGATACCATCTGCCACCTTACGTCCCTTCAAAACGCTTGCTGCCTCTCTGAGATCAGAGATACGGCCATTGGTGCAGGATCCGATCACAACCTGGTCAATGGCAACCTCACCGGCCTCATCCACGGTCTTTGTATTCTCCGGAAGGTGTGGGAATGCTACGGTTGGCTTTAAGGAGCTCAGATCGATCTTGATGACCTCGTCATACTCTGCATCCTCATCTGCCTCAAAGATCTTGTATTCCTTCTGTGAATGCTCCTTCATATATGCAATGGTCTGATCATCAACCGGGAAGATACCATTCTTGGCGCCTGCCTCGATCGCCATATTGGCAATGGAGAAACGATCATCCATGGAAAGGCTTGCCACACCGTCTCCCGCAAACTCCATAGAGCGGTACAATGCACCGTCCACGCCGATCATTCCGATAATATGAAGGATCACATCCTTACCGCTGACCCATTTGGAAAGCTTGCCGGTAAGCTCGATCTTAATCGCAGAAGGCACCTTAAACCATGCCTGTCCGGTGATCATGCCACATCCCATATCGGTACTGCCGACACCGGTAGAGAAAGCACCTAATGCTCCATATGTACAAGTGTGGGAGTCTGCTCCGATGCAGACATCTCCTGCTACGATCAGTCCCTTTTCCGGAACAAGGGCATGCTCGATACCCATCTGTCCCACTTCAAAATAATTGGTAATATCATGCTCTTTGGCATATTCACGGACACATTTACAGTGCTCCGCAGACTTAATATCTTTATTTGGGGTAAAATGATCCGGAACAAGGGCAATCTTATCTTTATCAAATACTGTCTTTTTGTTTAGCTTCTCCACCTCATGAATCGCTACCGGACCGGTAATATCATTTGCAAGGACAAGGTCAAGATCTGCCATAATAAGCTGTCCGGCCTGAACCGACTCCAATCCTGCATGTGCCGCTAAAATCTTCTGCGTCATTGTCATTCCCATAATTTAATTGCCTCCATTCTCTCTTTATCCATTCAGGGGTAACCTGACAAAACTTTATTTATCATACCACAAAAGGAGATTTCTGTAAATCATCCATTAAAATCCCCTAAAATCTGTCAACATATACCACCAGCTCCACTCCCGGGTGATTTTCCCTCACATGATCCTGCAGCCGCTTTACTAACTCCTTCTCCTCGATCTTGCAGGCGTACGGTTCCTGGATATCAAAAAACAGCTTCATATGGCCGGTACACCGTACCATCCGGAAATCATGGAGCGTCAGGGACGGGTCCATCAGCTTTAGATCTGCCTCCATCTCCTTTTTCATCTTCTGTGTCTCCTCATCCTTTGCCCAGATAGGATCAATATGGATCACCGCAGAACAACCCAGTTCATCGGAAATCTGGTGCTCCACCTCGTCAACCACCTCATGAAGCTCCACCAGGCTTCCGTCCACCGGAACCTCCGCATGCAGGGAAAGCATGGTACGTCCCGGTCCGTAATTATGGACCACCAGATCATGCATCCCCAAAATCTCCTTCCGGGAAAGAACAATTTCATGCACCCGCTCCACAAAGCACTCTTCCGCCGGCTGTCCCAGCAGCGGATTGATGGTATCCTTTGCCGCAGAAATGCCCGCATACATGATAAAGATTCCCACCAGCATACCGCATATACCGTCAATCTGAATTCCTGCAAAATGAGATACCACTGTAGAAACCAATACCACAAAGGTTGCTACCGCATCACTGATACTATCCAGAGCCGTTGCTCCCATGGCAGCACTGGCAATCTTTTTGCCATAAGAGCGGTTATATGTAAACATATACAGCTTGACAAGGATCGAAACCACCAGGATCACAAGTGTCCAAGTATGCCAGACAACCTCCTCCGGATGCAGGATCTTCTGCCCGGAGCTTTTCATAAGCTCCACTGCCATAACCATAATGATCACCGATACGATGAGCCCCGCCACATACTCCAGTCTGCCATGGCCAAAAGGATGCTCCGGGTCCGGCTTCTGTCCCGACAGGCGGAAGCCAAACAGAAGTATCAGGGAAGATCCGGCATCCGACAGGTTATTAAAAGCATCTGCCATAATAGCAATGGAATGGCTGAGCCGGCCCACCAAAAGCTTTCCGGCAAACAAGAACACATTTAGAAATATCCCTGCAATACCGCAAAGGATCCCATATTGCTGACGCACACGTTTGTCTTGATATTCCTTATAATCCGATATCCAATGTTTTGCAATAAAGTTAATCATACCTAACCCCCTCTAAAAAACGAATAGTTGCCCCACTGTATATATTCATACAGCAGAACAACTATCCCATGGTAGATATCAATCCAACGAAATGCCTCTATACTTATAATATGGTATTTGGGGGTAAATACTCCTTTATCCCATACACCACATTATTTATTCGTATGCTTCTACCTTCGCATTAATGTCATCAAACAGCTTCTGTTTCAATTTCAGAACTGCGTCAAATGCCTCCTCTACCGGAACCATCTCCTTGTATGACTTGTCTCTTGTCGCAAGCTCAATGCAGGACTCCTTTAGATTTCTCGGACTTACCACCACACGGATCGGTGCACCGATCAGATCCGCATCGGAGAACATCGCTCCCGGACGTACATCTCTGTCATCATAGATCACATCCACACCTGCCTGTAATAGCTTCTGATACATCTCATCAGAAACTTTTTTAGTCTCCTCGTCATCCACACGGAGACAGCATACCTCAACCTCCCAAGGTGCAATGGAAATTGGCCAGATCGGACCATACTCATCATGCTTTGCCTCGCAGATAGATGCTGCCAGACGGCCGACACCGATACCGTAACATCCCATGATCGGATACTGAAGCTCACCATTTTCATCAGTATACTGCATATTCATAGACTTGGTGTACTTTGTGCCAAGCTGGAAGATGTTTCCAACCTCAATACCACGCTTGATCGTAATAGACGGCTTGCCACAGCAAGGGCAGATACCACCTTCCCGGATCTTGGAAATATCATGATATGTCACCTCACCAAGCTCACGTTCCAGGTTCAGTCCCTTATAATGACAGCCCTCTTTATTGGCTCCTGCAACCATAGACTGGATACCCTTCAGGGATAC
>JBNMJP010000199.1:0-3983 GCA_050873905.1 Jutongia sp.
CCTTAATCGAATCATAAACAGCACTGTTATCGTTCGATACTGTAATCTTCACTTCCTTATCCGAAGCGGATACCAAATCAATCGTCAGACCATTGACATCCAAAGTGGTATTATTGCTGGTAAGTGTGGCACCATTGACCTGTACAATGGAATCCGCAGCTGCAATCACAGCCATTCCGGATCCGGAAGCATTTTCAGCCACGGCAGAACCATCAATATTATCCATGCCAAGCTTCGTCAGATCAGTCGACGCTGCTGCGCTAGTACCACTGCTGATCTGCGCAGCATAATTATCCACTGCCACGATGATATTTGAATCTCTTGTCGCTTTGCTGTCTACTCCTGCATCAGCAGATCCATTCTCTACATCATTCTCAATCTTTTGCTTATAATCATCAGAAGCAATATCTTCATTGACCTTCTGAGAGATCAGCTTATTCTTAACTACCGCTACACGATCAGACTCTACAAATGTATCGTCATCCATGCCCGCATCCTTAAGAGCCTGCAGACCTGCCTCTGTCAACTTCTCCACAGTTACCTCTTTACCATCGTCATCCGTCGTGGTCTCCGTTGTGATATACTCACTGGTATACTGATCCGTCAGCTGCTTCGTATAATAATCAGTTACCTTTGTCTTGGCTGCCGCATCCGCAATATCCTGCAGACTCTTATAGGCTGCAGTCTTTGCTTCTGTGGTCTGAGCATTTTGCAGATCACTGAGCACCTGCTTCACGGTACTCTGGTCAGAAGACGAAAGATTGCTGTAATCCATCGCCTGCATCAGCGCATCCTTCGCCGCTGTCTGATCTGCTGACAAAGCAGTATTGGTAATCGTAAACTTACTGTCCGCACCACTGTCCTTGGCACTGATAAAGAAACGGGACTGCTTCTCATCAAAGGAAGCATTTAACCCGGCATCCTTTAACTTCTGAACAAAATCTCCTACTGTAGTATCCTGATCCACATAGAGATTGACCTTTTTGTCTCCAGATTTGATCTCAATGGCAGAACTGCCGGAAGTATCAAATCCCAGATCTGCCAACTTCGTCTTTGATGTCACTGCAGTGTCAACCTGATTGCCATCCTCATCCGTTGTCTTGTAGGTACCAAGTTTCGCACTGGTGACATACTGTGCTGCTGCCAGCTGACTTACCTTAATACTGTAAGAACCATTCGCTGCTGTAGACTTTGCTGTCGCTGTCAATACAGAAGTATCAGAAGATGCCGCCTTCTTGGTAAGATAACTGGACTGGAAACGCATCTTACCTGCATAATCTGTATAAAAGCTGTAAAGCTTTTTGTTCAATCCGGACCAAATGGTCTGTGTCCACTCTAATTTTGTCTTTTTATTTTCTACTTTTGTCTTTTTACTCTTCTGTGCTTCCATCAGAGCTGCCACAATGGACTCTGTATCAAGCCCAGAAGTAAGACCTGTCATTCTGATTGCCATATTAATCCTCCATTTCGATATTATTCTATATTACCGCTTTTCATCTACAATGATTCCGGCCAGTTCCCAAATCTTCTGTAATGCTTCCAGAGATTTCTCTGGTGGTACCTCGCGGATCAATTTATCCGTATCCTTGTCATACACTTTGATTGAAACACGTCTGGTAGGTTCATCATAAGAATACTCACAACGTGTTTTGCTGAGCTTCTGATTGGCCTCAGACATCATCGCATCGATGGTCTTTTTTGTTGGATCCTTTGCTCCCGGATTCTGTCCATCTGCTCCGTTATCCTGATTTTGGTCGGCCATTGTGCTGTCGCCGGTCTGCACCTTTGTTACGATCGGCGCTGAGATTGGCGAATAACTGCTGCTCTTCCCTGTCGTGTCTACCTGTTTCGCTGTGTCAAAGTCTCCCTCCGTGTTGGACTTCACACCCGCTATTGCTTCAATTTTCATCCTTAACACCTCCGTGTGCTTCTGAATCGCCTTGTTATATTTTTCTAAGTGTTATATCGGCAAAACGGAGGGAAAATATTATATCTCCCCTCCGAAAACTTTACTTCTTACCCTTTCCACCAAACGCATTTTTCAATGCCTCCACATCGATCTCCTGTCCGGCAGCCTGTTTATTCTCCTCCTGGATCTGCAGATAAATCTCCTTTCGGTAAATCGGAACGGACTTCGGTGCACTGATGCCGATCTTTACCTGATCTCCCTTGATCTCCAACAGGGTGATCTCGATGTCATTGCCCAACATAATGGACTCATTGACTTTTCTCGCTAATGCCAGCATGTTTACACCTCCTTATCCGTTTTCATGATGAAGTGTTTGATCTCATAATCCTGATTCTCTGCCACAAGCTGCACTCCCTTCCGGGTGCCTGCATTAATGATCAGCGGAGCCTTCAGATTCACCGAAGTTTTCTCTACCTCCTTCGGGATCGTAGCCAGCACAAGGACCACCAGATCATCCTCGCCAAACTCGCCCAGACTTCGCAGCAGTTCATCCTCAACTACAGGATCATAATCTTCCCGCACCTTCTGTGGATTTACCACCGGAAATGCCAGACTCTGCTCTGTGGTACACTGCAGCCATGAGAAAAACGGCTCTTCCTCTCCTTCTGAATCATACAGGATTGTATAATCTTTATATTCCTCAAAACCAAACAGACCATTTTCAAAATGAACGATCTTGCTGTCGTCCATATCAATCTCCCCAAAATATCTTGTCTTAATCTTCATAGCTTTCCCTCATTTCTTATTAGATATAATCCAACAGTGTATTGCCCAGTATCTTGGAAGTCGCTGTCAATGCATACTGATACAGATTATCTGCCTGTGTCATATTGATATAGGCATCGGAAATATCTACATCTTCGTTATTGGACAACTGCTCCTCCACATCCACCTTCTGGTCGGACAGCTTATCGTAAGTCAGCTTCACACGGGAGTATCTGGTTCCGAGATCCGCTACTGCCACATTAAGCTTCTCCTGTGCCTTATCTACCATTGTAAGACCTTTGCCAAAAGCTTCCGTCATAACAGTAACACGCAGAGAACGCTCTGTTTCCAGAGATTCTTTATATGCCTCCAGATTCTTTTTTTCTGCCGGATCCTTGCAGTTTGCAATCATTTTTTCTGCATCGGAGATACGCTTTTCCACATCATCCACATCGTTGATGACATTTGCAAGATAATCAATTGTACGATAAATATCTGTGTCAATGGCATCCATCCCCTGTGTATTGACGGTCATATTCTGACTGAAGTTTACCTCATACTTGATGGTCTGTTCTGCCGGATCAGAATAGGTAATCTCCTTCTTGGATACCTGATTGTAGCTCCGACACTCAAAATACATCTCCGGCCGGATATCGCTCTTGTCAAACTCCGACTTGCAATAGTTCACCTGAAACTCTGCCTGATTTTCCTGAAGCTCCCCATAGACATTTTTTCCCACAAGCACTTCACCGGTGTCATAAAGATAAACCACCTCATCATTCCCGACATCATACGCATTCGCATCGCTGGAAGCTCTTGTGACAGTATTGTAGGTTTTGGTGACACTCTGTCCCGCTGCATCCTTATAGGAGCTGGTAAGCGTAACATAATTTTCCTGTGTATTGGTGCCACCCTTCACGGAAGCATAGGATGCCTTGGAGCAGTTCTTGTATGCCAGCTGAATCTTATAGAAGGACTGCTTTTTGATCTTTGTCATCTGATCTGCATAATCCTGTGCACTGTTACCATCCTGATAGGTGACATTTCCTGTAACCACATTTACCGTGCCGATATCTGTATATTTGAAGTTTTCCTTAATGTCATACGTAAGATTTTTGGCTGCCTCACTAAACAGCAGAGAAGTGTCTGTCCGGTAACCGGTAAACACATATCTGCCGGAATAATCGGAGTTTGCCTCATCCTCAAAAATAGAAGATACATACTGCTTTAACACAGAGAGAACCGAATTTCTCTCATCCTGTGCCAGATAATCATTGGCTCCCTGGTTCAGATAGCCCTTCATATCCAC
>JBNMJP010000200.1:0-3935 GCA_050873905.1 Jutongia sp.
ATTATATACAGCAGATGCGCTTTTTGGAGACGGAACAGGTTCGTTTACTTGTACTGGATGGTAAAAATGCCCTGTCAAAGGAGATTGTGATATCCAATGGTTCCTTTAATGCATCCGCAGCAGCGCCGAGGGAGATTTTTTATAATGCCCTGAAGCACAAGGCGGTCAATATTATTTTGCTGCATAACCATCCATCAGGGGATCCGTCCCCAAGTAAAGAGGATATGCTGATGACAAAGCGTATTTTGGAAGTGGGTCATATGATCGGCATCGAGCTTTTAGATCATATTGTGATCGGAGACAATCGATATATCAGCTTTCGGGAAAGCGGATATTTGTAAAAGAATGACATAGATAGATTGAAATTACCGGAAGGGAGTATTCCAATGGCACATAAAACGTATGGTATTGATTTTGGAACAGGTACGGTCAAGGTATATAAAAAATCAGACGGTATCATTCTGAATGAGCGCACGGTGGTGGCGACCGTGGGGAAGGGACCGCAGCAGCGGCCGGTGGCGATCGGCGATAAAGCATATGAGATGTTTGAGAAGGTTCCGCCTAATATCAAAGTTTCTTTCCCTTTGGAAAATGGTGTGATCTCCCATATGGGGGATATGATCTCTCTGTGGAATTTTATGCTGGAGAAGTTATCCGGCCGGCGTAAATTGAAAAATGCAGATTTTTATATTGCGGTACCTGCGGATATCCGTGAGGTGGATAAGAATGCATATTCCAGGGTGGTCTCCGAGGGAGAGAGCAAGCCCCATAAGGTGTTTTTGATTCATAAGCCCATTGCAGATGCGCTGGGGCTGAATCTGGATGTGGAGAATGCCAGAGGGATTATGATCGTCAATGTGGGAGCAGATACTACGGAGATCTCGGTGCTGTCGCTGGGAGGTATTGTAGTATCCAAGCTGTTACCATATGGTGGCAATTATTTTGATGAGCAGATTATAAATTATATCCGTAAGGAGCATAATTTTGTTATAGGCAGAAAAAGTGCGGAGCAGATCAAGAAGTCGCTGGTGTCTGCTATTCCGGTGGATGAGAAGGTAACCGTTGTGGGCAGAAATGTTGTGAAGGGACTTCCGGGCGAAGTGACCATTGCATCTTCGGAGATATTCCCGTTGGTGCAGGGAGTTTTTATGACGATTTCTGCTGCCGTACGTTCTATGCTGGAGCGTACCCCTCCGGAGATTGCTTCGGAGATTGCCGAAAAAGGAATATATCTGACGGGAGGCTCTTCGTGGATACGGGGCATGGATCAGCTTGTGGCAAATGAAACGAGATACCGCATCAATACCACCAAGCATGCCCAGCGGACGGTCGTTTCCGGACTGGGTTATCTGGCAGAACATCCAAAGACTGCCGCCAGATACAGTATTCCGTTGAAAAGTACCAAAGAGTAACGGTATTTGAAAAACGGAGGATTTGTGTACATATTATGATATGAAGGAGTTATAGGGATGCGTAAACGGACAAAAATTACCATGGATCCGAAATATATATTAATGATGATCGCAATTGTTTGTGTTACTTTGATCATTGTATCTTTCAGGTTTCAGGATAAAATGACACCGATCCGTACAGCGGTGGGAAGTATTGTGACACCGATGCAGCGCGGGATCAATAAGATTGGTCTGGTGGTGGCAGACGGAATGGATTATGCCACGACTGTGAAAAAGCTTACAAAGGAAAATGATTCCCTCAAAAAACAAGTGGATGATCTGTCCGCACAGAACCGACTGTTGCAGCAGGATAAGTATGATCTGGATAATTTTCGTAAGCTCTATGATCTCGATGAGAAGTATTCGGATTATCCGAAGGTAGCGGCTCATGTGATCAGCAGTGATGGTAACTGGTTTAACAGCTTTGTCATTGATAAGGGGTCAAAAGATGGGCTGAAAGTTAATATGAATGTGTTGGCCGGAGATGGTCTGGTCGGTATTGTGACAGAAGTGAATAAGTCCTATGCGAGAGTACGTTCCATTATTGACGATGAGAGCAGTGTGACCGGTTCCTTCCTGAAAACATCGGATATGTGCTTTGTGAATGGTAATCTGAAGCTGATCAATAAAGGGATGATCGATATTTCCGGTATTCCGGCTGATGCAGAGATCAAGAATGGATATGAAGTAGTGACTTCGCCGGTCAGTGATAAATATCTTCCGGGGATCCTGATCGGTTATGCCAGAGATATCAAGACAGATTCATCCAATATTACACAGTCAGCGCATCTGACGCCGGCAGCGGATTTTTCAGGACTTGATATGGTTCTGGTGATCACAGAAGTAAAGGATTCCGGTGATTTGGAGGACATTTTAAATTGAGACGATATATTTATCTGTTATTGTTAAATATCATATGTTTTGTACTTCAGGCTACGGTGTTTCGTCATCTCCATCTGGGCGGGGTATCCCCGAACATATTGATCATGGTGACGGCGGCATCCGGTCTGATGTATGGCAGGAAGCTGGGAATGTTTTCCGGTGTTGTGGGAGGCCTTCTGGTGGATGCCATGTTTAATTCTGTTATTGGTCTGACCATATTGATCTATGCGTTTATCGGTTATATCAATGGAATGCTCAATAAGCTGTATTTTAAGGACAAGCTGTATATTCCGGCAATTACGATCGTTTTAAGTGATCTGGCATATGGTATTCTGTATTATGTCTGCCGTTTTATGCTCCGGGGGCGTATGGATTTTCCGTTTTATCTGATGCATGTGATGATTCCGGAAGCAATTTATACATTAATCGTTGGATTGCTGATCTATCTGATCATGCGCCGGATCAAAACATATTTCAATCCGGAGGAAAAGGTTTCTCTGGAGGAGCATATTGAGATGGATCGGGAAAAGATTATTTAGCAAAAACGGGTAGGAAGAAAAGAAAGGAGAGAAAAGTCGTGCTAGACAATTTGAAAGAATATATTAAAATGTTTTTCAATTCAAGATTATTGCCGATTACGGTTGATTTTGTTCTTCTTTTTTCGATTCTTGTCAATCGTATGTTTGAACTTCAGATCGTGGACAGAGACAGCATTATTGCGAGTGGGGCCAGCAATACCATCAAGGAGAAGGATATTAAGGCTACCAGAGGAAATATTTATGACTGCAACGGCACACTTCTTGCGTACAATAAATTATCCTACAATATCGTGTTTTCGGAAACTTCCAAGTTGTCCGGCATGACCAATGATGAAAAAAACCAGATGATCCACCGTCTGCTTTATATTCTGCAGAAGCACGGCAGTGAGTTATCTGTAGATTATTATCTGCAGTATGAAAAGGGAAAGCTCCAGTATCAGGTGGAGGGAAGTTCGCTGGAACGTTATCTGGCAGATGCGTATTCTGTGCAGGGGGGCGTCAAGGCTCTGACACAGGAGCAGAAGGATACGACACCGCAGGAAATGTACGATTATCTGATCAAGAAATTTGAAATATCTTCCGAGTATGATCAGGATACGGCGATTGACATTCTGGCAGTGCGTTATGCGATGTTCATTAACCGTTACGCAAAGTTTCAGGATATTATCCTGGCCAAAAATGTAGATGAAAATACAGTGGCAGCGATCAAGGAGAACAGCGAGCTTCTGCCGGGTGTTGATATCGATCAGAATACATCCCGTGTATATAAAAAGAGTAAATATTTTGCCCATATGCTGGGATATACAGGTTCGATATCGGCTGAAAAGCTGGAGGAGCTGGAGAAGGATGGCGAAGAGTCTGTTTATTCTGCAGATGACCAGATCGGTATCTCCGGACTGGAAAGCACCTATGAGGAATATCTGAGAGGTACCAAGGGAAGCAAGGAGATCACGGTAGACGGCGGAACCAGCCGGATCATTTCCGAGAAGACGACCAAGGATCCCGTGGCTGGTAATGATCTGTATCTGACCATTGATGCCAAGCTTCAGGAGGAGTGTTACCA
>JBNMJP010000201.1:0-3922 GCA_050873905.1 Jutongia sp.
GTATATCACTCTGCTCCTATTAACGCAAATTATATTAAATACATTTTAAGGCAGCGCATGATGCATTACCCACGACTATCGCATGATTTTCCTTATGGAAAAAGCCACCGCACATTCCTGTACGGTGACCTTTTCAGTACACGTTATCCGTGTGATTATTTAAATTTTTTGTATCCGCTCTTTTTCAAAAGCTTCACATTCGCCTTACGAACTTTTGCAGAAGCACCCTTTACCTTGATCTTCTTTTTACAGCCCTTGAAAGCGCCCTTCGCTACCTTCTTAAGCTTTGCATTCACTGTCAGAGTCTTAAGCTTCTTACAGTTTACAAATGCCTTGGAAGGAATTGTTTTAATATTTTTGTTCAAGGTAATAGAAGCTGCTTTGGCTCCCTTAAATGTTTTGGCACCAATTCCTGTTACCTGATACTTGATCTTCTTATTCTTAACAGAAGCCGGTACAGAAAGTTTCTTTGCCTTTATACCCTTCTTGGTAAGTCCTACAACTGACACAGCTCCCTGGCTGGCGGTAGTTGCTCTCTTCGTTACCTTATACTTGTAATTTCCTACAGTAAATGTCTTATTTACCTTCAGCCCCACCTTCTTGGCAGCTGCCGGTGGTGTTGTAATTCCGGAAGGAGAAGGAATCTTTGCTGCATCTTCTGCTGCCTTACGGGCTGCTTCCTCAGCCGCCTTGCGGGCTGCCTCTTCTGCTGCCTTACGCTCTTCCTCTGCCTTACGTGCTGCTTCCTCTGCTTCCTCCTGCTGGATCGTCTTTCCTGTCTGAGGATTTACATATGTTTTGTTCTGAATATCCTTTAATGCTGCATCCAGACCGGATACGGTAAATGTCATGGAAATGCTCTTCTTCGGTGTCTTGATCTTACCTCTGTTATTACGTCCATCCATTACATATTTCTCTGTCTCTGTTTCATCTGCCTTATTCTTGGAATCGTAGGTATTGATTCCTACGAATGTATAATATGCGTCATCCGATTTTCGGATCAGGTTCAGTGGAGCCGGATTCGGATCAACATTAGACTGCATTACATTTTTGCCATCTACGGTGATGGTTGCATTACTGATCTTGACGCCCGGATACTTCTCTGCCAGAAGGTCTGTAGCCAGACCAAGCATCTGATACTTGGTTCCTGTTATCTTCGCTCCCTCAATGGAAACAGTGTAGGTTCCGTCCTGTGTAAGCATCACATCGGTCACCTTGGTATCATCCGGTGCTTCAGAGCCTGATGCCTGAATGTACTCATAAGTTCTTTCACTACCGGCCAGACTGAATGGCTTAAAGTTGTTGCGGTAATCCCATGTCGATGTCTGGAAGAATAAGTAAGCATGAATCCCGGTCTTTCCCCAAAGATCCTGATCGATATACTTTCCAACGGTTGTTTCTGTGGAAGCATTTGGATCTCCACCTGTCATCTTTGTCATGCTGGCATCGCCATGTGCATCATTGATCGTATTGTAGAAATCTGCAATGTCCTTATAGATCATTGCCGGTTTTTTACGGTCGAAATATGTTCCGGTCTCCCAGAGAACAGGAACTGCACTGATCTTCTGTGCCTCGGTAAAGGTATCATGCATCCACTGTGTAACACTGGACAGAACTCCACCCGGATTACAGATACCACACTCACCGACGATGATCGCATAACCGTCATCACTGAACTTCTTTAAGGACTCAAAATACTTGGTGGTCGTCTTCTGGTCTGTGGTGGTATATTTACCGGTACCACCGTCACCACAAAACTCCCATGGAGTATAATAGTGAACAGACAGGAACAGCTTTGTCTTTCCATTGGCCTCGAGATCTGTCGGCATGACAAAACGGTTTCCAACTTTCTTTTTCACAGGTTTTCCTTCTTCATCCTTGATGGCATTTCCATCTTTATCCGTCACGGTCACCGTGTGTTCCGCATCTACTGTCTTATCAATATCGGTATCATATCCTGGGATCAGCAGATGTCGGCTGGCATTATTTCCGCCACTTTTACGGATGATGTCTACAAATTTCTGGTTGATCTTATTGGCGGTTTCATACTTCTCATCCTCTGTCATGTAGCCATCCATCGCCTGCTCTGTGGAATCATTTCCTACCGCATAACCGCTTTTTCCAATTGGATCTGTCAGACGGGTGCCCAGTTGCTCATTGGCCCCCTCAAAGATCAGGTGGTCCGAATATCCTTTGAACCGCTCTGCGATCTGTTTCCAGTAGGACTCATATCTGGCCCAGGCATTTGCACGTACCTCTGTGTCCGGTACATACTCATCATTTTCGTCTACGACCGGCTCTTTTACGTTATCTCCATCCTCATCCACAACCTCCTGATACTTGATGGCACCAAACTGGCCCCACCACTGATTATCCCAGTGATCATTGATGATAACATACATACCGTTATTCAGAGCATAATTGACAATCTCCTCTACACGGCCCAGATATTCCTCCTTGATCGTGTATGTACCGTCATCCATATCCGCATTAGACCATGCTACCGGAATACGCAGGGTATTGATACCATAAGAATGTACCTCATTAATGTACTCCTGTGTGGTCACCGGAGAACGCCAGACCTGCTCACACTCCTGCGCAGTTGCTTTGTACTTCGTGTTCTTTACAACCTCTGTCTCCTCCAAAGGCATAACTGCCTCCATGGTGTTACCAAGGTTAATACCTGCACCCATCTCATTCTGCGCCAAATACTGTGAAGATAACTCCGTACGCATGCTGCCATTATCCTTAACCGTCATTTCCGTACCGGTTCCTTTAATGGTCACCTTATGCTCCTCACCAATATTAGACTTATCATTCCACGTCTCTCTCAGAGTGATCTGGTCCGGTGTCAGAACTTCATTCAACTCCTTTTTGGCAGCCTGGGCTTTTTTTACATTAATGGCAGAAGCACTAAATCCACTCACTACCATTGAAAAACTCAAGCATGCAGCTAAAACACCTTTTAAATTTTTTCTTCTCAATGTTTTTCCTCCTTTTAAGTTTCTATTTGATCCTCTCTTTCCAAAGAATCAACTGCATTTATATGCATATTTAATATTATACACAAATCCTCCATGATTTTCAAACTCTTTATTAGTAATTCTCACCATTAAAAATAGAGGAAATTTATAGTAAAAATTCAACATGTTACAAAAATAATTACTAAATCCCTCTATTTTTAATACAATTATTATATTATCGAATACGATTTTTCAATTTTGCCGATAATCTGCTACATTATCTGAAGTCACCTGCTCAAACGGAACCCATACATAAAGTCCGTTCTTTTCGGCACCGTTCAGAGACGTAATGCTATCCCCTGCTGCCAGCTTCTGCGCTGCCAGAACGGCCGCCTCTCCCTGCCCCTTGGCCGGCTGGAAGATCGTACATGCCATTTTCCCTTTTTCGATCAGATCAAGGCCGTCTGCAGTTGCATCTACGCCCAGCACCGGAAGCTTGGACAGATCCAGTTTTTCCTGCTCTGCTGCCTGTACCACACCTACTGCCATGGAATCGTTATTGCAGATGACCGCATCCACATCCTGTCCGGTCTTTAAGAACTGACGGAACATTTTGGCTGCGGTGTCCGTGGACCAGTCTGCATAATCCTCGTAAACATAATTGATGGTTTTACCGGATGCCTCCAGCGCAGCCTTATTCGCCTTAGTACGTCCCTTCGTTGCCGAATGGGTGCTTTCGCCCTTGAAGATAGCAATATTCAGGGTATCCTTAGAGGCATACTGATCCAGCACATACTGCGCCTGCAGCTTTCCTGCCACTTCCTCGTCGGATCCCACATAAACATACTGGTCCTTTTGAAGATATTCTTCCTCCGGAGCACTGTTGATAAATACGATCGGCTTGTCCCCGGCAAGAGCCTCCATCTGCTGTGCTGTTCCCGCATCACACAGAGCACAGA
>JBNMJP010000202.1:0-3910 GCA_050873905.1 Jutongia sp.
ATTCTTATGATGACAGCTTCTATGATTTTTATGATGACCGTTCCGAAGAGAGCTTCCTGACGAAGGAGGAGCTCGGGGATGAGATTGCTAATATCATTGATCTGAAGTCGGATGAGGATGGATGGATCAACCAGTCCGAGATTGGAATCCAGTTATCCAAAAGAATTCCGGGCTTTGATCCGAGAAACTATGGTTATTCCAAACTTGGTAAGCTGATCCGGAGCTTTGATTTTCTGGAGATTGATGCAGTTCCAAGTCCGAAAAATTCCAAACTCAGCATTGTATATGTGCGAATTAAATGATGCACGGGTTAAAAGCAGATCGCAATGAAGGAGTATCAGGAAATTTATTAAAAGGAGGTAAGGTATGTACGAATGTCCCAATTGTGGTGGAAATCTGCGATATGATATTCCATCGAAAATGATGGCATGTGCCAGTTGTGATTCCAAATTTGATCTCTATGAGGTCTCGGACAAAAACGGAGCACAGGAACAGGAAGATGCCTATGAGGTGACGGTATTTACCTGTCCGCAATGTGGCGGCGAGATTTACAGTACGGACAATACCGCAGCAGGTTTTTGCACCTTCTGTGGTTCATCAGCGGTATTGGAAAGCCGTCTGCAGAAGGAACACAGACCGAAGTATATCATTCCGTTTGGCAAGACGAAGGAGCAGTGTAAGAAAGCCTATATGAAAATGATGGGGAAGGCGGTATTTGCACCGAAGGAGCTCAAAAGCGAGAAGCATATCAATGAGTTTCGTGGAATCTATATGCCGTACTGGATCTATGATGTACAGCAGGGGGGGCCTGATGTACAGCTGAGGGGTACCACGGAGAGACGCAAGGGAGATTACATAATCACCAGTCATTATAGTCTGGATATGGATCTGGAAGCAGACTATGATGGCATTGCATATGATGCTTCTTCTTCCTTTTCCGATACTATCAGTGAAAAGCTTGCACCTTTTGATACCAAGGAAATGAAGGAGTTTACACCGGCGTATCTCAGTGGCTTTTATGCGGACAGTGCGGATGTGGATAACTCTCTCTACGCGCAGGAGGCGGAAGAGTTTGCGCTGGGAGAGACACAGAGATTTATTGCAAATGATTCAAAGCTGCGGAAATATACCATCGAGGATACGGGAAGGACACTTGAGAGGAAGCTTCATTCCAAGGTGGATCAGGTGAATGGAGCGATGTTCCCGGTATGGTTTATGGCATACAAAAATAATAACCGTGTGGCATATGCTACGGTAAATGGTCAGACAGGAAAAGTAGTTGCAGATCTTCCGGTAGATGTACCCAAGTATTTAGGCGCATCTGCAATCCTGACGATCCCGATCTTTCTACTGTTGAATCGTTTCTTTACTGTGATCCCGGGAATTCTTCTGGGAATTGTTGCCTTGATCGCTGCAGTGCTGTCCTTTATCTATTATGAACAGATTGATGATATTGCGGCACAGGAAGGTAAGGAGGATGATAAGGGGGCTATTGCGGCGAAACAGCGGAAACAGAGAGAAAGCCACAAAAAGGCGCCGGGAGGAGAAGATCTTCCGCCGAAGTCCGATGCGCAGCTTGCAGCAGCTGTCGAGGAAGAAAAGAAAGAGAATACCAGAAAAGTAATTGTCACAACGCAAAGCAGCGTTGTAGAGCTGGAAAATACCCGTTTTGTGATGCGGATCGTTGACATCGCTCTTATGGCAATTCTTGTCATTGGAGGATTGCTTGCAGGTGGGGTGCTGGAGCAGTATTTTACAAGAATTACCGTGGGACTTTCCGCAGTGGCGATCATTATATTCTGGTTCCGGGCGTGGTTCCGTATGGATGATATTGAGGCAAGAAAAGGACGTGGAATGGGACTGACATGGATCCTGATCCCGACGATCCTGTCTGTTGCGGTGGCATTGTTCAATCCGGTCAGCGACATATATTATTACGGCTGTGCCGCTATATTGCTGATCACTATGCTGATTGCTCTTGTGGATCTGATCCGATGCTATAATCTGTTTGCAACCCGGCCACTGCCACAGTTTCATTATAAGGGAGGTGATGACCGTGCATAATAAAATATCATTCTTCAGGAATAATGCGTTCAGACTCTTTTCTGTGTGTCTGTTGGCGGTATTTTGTCTGTTTTCTGTGTCATCATCTGTCAGGGCAGAGAATTTATTAGAACGTCCGGATGGAACGGTTTATACCGATGAGACGACAGGGTATAAGGTAGAAATCCACGATGATGCGTCTCTACTGGAGGACAGTCAGCTTCAGGCACTGGCGAAGGACATGAAGAGTCTGACAAAGTATGGATCGGCGGGATTTTTTACGACAAATTTCGAGTATCGTTCCACGTCAGCGCTGGCCCATGATCTTTATGACAAGTATCTGTGGAAACAGAGCAGTGCAGAGGAAAGCGGTACGATCTTTTTGATCGACATGGCGCAACGTAACATTTATATTTACAGTAATGGCGTGATCTACAAGACCGTTACAAATGCCTATGCCAATACCATTACGGATAAGGTTTACAAATATGCGTCCGATGCGGATTATTACCGCTGTGCCAAGGATGTGTTTGATGCAGAGCTTACGCTTTTGGAGGGCAGAAAGATTGCCCAGCCGATGAAGTATGCAAGTAATATCTTTCTGGCAGCAGCCCTGGCTATTTTGATCAACTATTTGCTGGTGAAATTATTCTCCAGAGCCAAGAGTCCGTCTGAGGCGGAGATGCTGGCATCCATTGCGGCAACCCAGCGGATGAATCGGTTGAATGTACAGTTTGAGAGAGAAAGTGAAACATACAGTCCTCGAAGCTCTTCCAGCTCCGGCGGAGGTGGCGGCGGGGGAAGCAGCGGAGGTGGCGGAAGCTCCGGAGGAGGCGGAGGCCACAGCTTCTGATATTCAAATGACAATACGAGGGCATGCAGTAAGAAACGGTAGATCAGAATGCCTGCGAGTGCTTTGAAATCACAGACAGACCGGTGTGTTATATATGCCGGTCTGTTTTTGCATGCGGATATTTTGTACCGTATTGACGCAGAGGCGTGGAATATGATAAATTTGATATAACTATGAGAGAAAGTAAGGGTGTTTGGAATGTACAAAGGAATGGATTCTTACTGCGGTCTTAGCTGCGAGGAATGTGAATATCGGGAAGAGTTTCATTGCGGGGGATGTGTTGCCACCGGTGGCAATCCTTTTTACGGACCATGTGAGCTTGCTGCCTGTGCCCGCAAAAAGAAAGTGGATTTCTGTGGCGAATGCAAGGACTTCTGCTGCGAAATGCTTCATCGTTACTCCTACGATGACCAGGAGGGGGATGATCCGAAGGGGGCAAGGATTGAGCGGTGCCGCCAGATGAAGGAATATCTGGTACAGCGTGCCAAGGCAGGGACAGATCCCATTGCCAGGTGCGGACAGCATTGCACCCACTGTCTGCAGAGCCAGTGGTGTGGCGGATGCCGGAGTGATTATGCCTGTTGTTCCTTTGGAACCTTATTTCCGGACGGTCAGTGTGAGAATGTGGTCTGCTCCAAACAACGGGGATTGGAGGGCTGTTATCAGTGCTTTGATCTGCCGGCATGCAGTAAGGGCTATTACAATATACAGACGGAATATATCGCAAAGGTTTCTGCTATATTTATTCAGAGGTATGGAAAAGCCTGCTTTGAGGAGACCTTAAAGAAGGCAATGGACGATGGCATTGCCTACCCGAAGGGCTTTAACCAGGCGGGAAGTCTGCGGGCTGCCATGGATCTGATGGAGCATTATAGGATGCAGGATGACCTGTTTTGATCTAAATCAGAAGATGATGGAGGAACGGATATGCAGGATATGGATCAGAAAATATCCCGGGAAATGATGGCATTTATTCAGGCGCACCCAAGCTGTTATCATGTAGTTGCAGGGTTA
>JBNMJP010000203.1:0-3889 GCA_050873905.1 Jutongia sp.
GCAGTCCGGAGCAGAAACAGTTGGAGTATTTTTCGGAGACTGCGGCGTACCTGTTGCCGGATGTGAAACGGACAAAGGCTTATTTTGGTGTCGTAAGGGCAATTTTGAGTATGGACGAAGAGGCACTTTTGGAGATGGCAAAGGTCATTGATATCAATGAATTTTATCCGTATTTGGGAAAGAAAAGCAGCCATTATATTGTGGCCGATGTGGCAGAGATTAAGAAGATTAAGGCGAAAAAGATTCGAATATATCGGGGGGAATTCAGTAATTACGATGGCGTTTGGGATCTTGATCAGTATAAAGGAAAAGAATTATTTTTTGATCAATGTCAGTTTATTAAGATAGAAGGAATCAAAGCGTATGAGGTGAAAACGAAATTTGAACATTGTGAGTTTAAGGAATGCGGTATTTCAAGAAAAGCAGTAGGACAGGAGTATAAGAAAGGGAGAGGCTTCTTAGTAGGCTCATCAATAGAATATTATCAATATGCAGAGGGAAAGCAGAGCGTATATTTTATGGAGCTTCATAATGCCAGCATTCGAAATTGCAGTTTTGAAAAATGCAAAGTGGAAGGAGGGGGAAGAGCCAGTGGATTGATAAAAGTAAAAGATTCCGAAATATTATCAAGCAGATTTTTGAAGTGTAAGATAGGAATTCATGCGATTGGTCCGCAGGGAGCATTAGCGATTTCTCATCATTCGGATATTGAAAAATGTACATTTCAGGAATGCCTGATTGATGGAGAGGATTCTGAGAGAGATAAGGGCTACTGGCTTTGTATGATCAGAGCTTTTGGTGGAAAATTGCGGGAGAATGTATTAGAAAAATGTATCTGTAATCCTCGGGATGATCAAAGGGTATCTCGCTACAATTGCATGGTATCCTGTGACAGTACCTGCAATATTGCGGAAAATAAATACAAAGAGTGTGCCGCAACAAGTTGTGCTGACCAATGTTTAGAAGAACAAGAAGAATCAGACTTTTGGTATAGCCTCTATGGTGATATTGTTGATAATGAAGAAATACACGAAAAATTTTGCGAGGAACATGGGTTCTAGAACATGATGAAAGGAGAGACGCTAATATGTATACATATGAACAAGTGAAAAAAAACATGGACAAGGCATTACAGACATTAAAGCCCTATGCGGAGGAGGAGACTTTTTTTGAACTGACACAGTTACAGAAGAATTTCAGGAAAAAGGTTGAGGATATCCAGCAGGAGGGAAGAAAACTGAATATCGGCGTGATCGGCAGGGTGAAGGCCGGAAAATCTTCCTTTTTAAACACACTGCTTTTTGATGGGCAGGAGGTACTTCCAAAGGCTGCTACACCAAAGACGGCAACACTGACGAAAATGGAATATGCTCCGGAAAACCGTATTGTCATTACGTTTTATACACAGGAGGAATGGCATAATATTCTAGAGGATTCGAAGTATGGAGACAGCAATGAAATTTCCAAATCTGCGAAAGAGTTAGTCGATATGGCAGAGCGAAATCATCTGGATGTGGAGGAGCTGTTAAAGCAGAAAACTTACGACAGGACATTTGAATCCTATGAGGAGCTGGTGGATTTCCTGAATGAATATGTTGGAGAGAATGGAACATATACACCGGTAGTTCGTTCTGTTGTGATTTATATGAACCGGGAGGAATTCCAGGAGATTTCTATTGTGGATACACCGGGACTGAATGACCCGGTACCGTCCCGTACCCAGAAGACCAAGGAATTCATCGAAGTCTGTGATGTTGTGTTTTTCCTGAGCCGGGCGGGTTCATTTTTGGATGTCAATGACTGGGAGCTCCTCTGCAAGCAGCTTCCGCAGAAGGGCGTAAAGGAGATGATCTTGGTCGCAAGCCAGTATGACAGCGGCATCCGTGATGTACTGAAAAAGCCGGAAAAGCTGGATTTCTTTGCGCAAAATAACAGTCAGGCATCCTGGAGAAAAACAGAGGATTCGGATTCCAAGGCAACCAATATCGAAGATGCGGAGCGGATCGTTAAGAGCAAATTGCAGAAGAGGATCCGGGAAAAGATTGAGACCTATAAGAAGGAGCAGGGAGCATATCATAAAGAGGTGATCCGTGTACTGGAGACAAGTAAGGAGCCGATCATGCTTTCGGCAAGGGCACAGGACATGTCCAGAAAATCCTATGAGGAATATAACGAGGAGGAGCGGCAGGATCTTACTTATTGGAAGGATTTTATTCCGGAGGATCAGAGGAAAGCGGTTTTTGCACGGATTGGCAATTTTGAGGTTGTACAGGAGAAATATCGTTCTTTGAAAGAAAAGAAACAGGAGGTTCTGGAGAGTAAGAAACAAAATATGATCCCGACTTTCTGTGGGGAGGTTTCTGATTATCTGGCGGGGTTGGAAAAGGATGTGACACTGCGGCAGGACTGCATCCGGAAGAATGACAAAGAAAGTCTTAATGAGCAGAAGCGGGTCTTCGAACAGAAGCAGAACGGAATCCATGCCGATGTCCTGGAGGTGTTTGGAGACACCATGGATCAGGTTAAGGCAGAGAAGTTGGAGATTAATAAACAGCTTCGTGACATGAGTACAGAAGCTGCAACTTTAAAGACAAGGACCGGAACAGAGGTGCATCACGGAAGCCATACGTCATATAGATTTAATTTGGGACCAATTCATCTGGGAGGGCATACCGAGAGCTATAGTTATACAACTACATATAAATATCTTGCAGCATCCGATGCTCTGGAGCAGATCAATGCTTACGGGAAAAATGCTGCCAGTGCCATCGAGGGTGAATTTGGAAAAATTGTAAATAAAAAGGAATACCGACGGAGACTGTTAAATGCCGTGATCAATAATTTTGATACTTCGGATGAGAATTTCGATGTGAATTATTTCCGGGTAATTGTACAGAAAGCGATCAATCAGATTGAATTTCCGGAGGTACATATTGATGTCAGCAGAGAGTTACAGCTTGTGGGAGACCGTTTCTCCGGAGAGGTTCGCCACAGCAGCGAGCAGGATGAATTCCGTAGGCTTCTTTCGAATACGGTGGAGGAGATGTATCAGGGAATTCAGAACAAAGTGGATACTACGATCAGTGAATTCCAGAAGGCAGCCCGGCAGATTCAGGATCATTTATGTGACGACATATTAAAGAGTATCTCCAAAGAGTTTGAGGAGGTCCGGAAGGCATTGGAATCCAAAGAACAGGAACTGAAAAAATGTGAGGATTATCTTGCATGCATCGCTAAGATACGCAAGGATTTTAGAAAAGCGTAAAACAGAAAGGATGATAAGATGGAGGGACAGTCCGGAGAAAAAAGCAAAGAGGAAAAGCTGGAAGATGTAATCGCACTGGCAGACAGTGTGATCAGTCAGAAATATCTTTCTTTTTTAACAAACCATCAGGTATATCAGCTAAAATCAATTGGCTCGAACGGGAGAAGTCTGCAGCCGGAAAAGCATCTGAGGATGTTTCATCTGCGTAAATTTATTTATGATCCGGAGGAAGGCTTTTTAAGTAAGCTGGTGACAGTGATCAATGTGGCATATTCTCTTGGAGGGTCGATCATTACGTCGATACAGGGAAAGGGAGACTATGTGGATGTTTATATTGGCGTAGCGGCGAAGGAAAAAAAGGGAGTTCAGGGAGATAGTGACCGAGAAGCTCTTTTGAATGCATTTGAGGGAACGATGCAGGGAAATTTTAACGGTTCCGGGCTGGAGCTATGCTCCGGAAAAGGGCTGGAGGAATTTTGCAATGGAATTGACGGCAAAGCCGTTTGCTCTGTGTCCGTGGTACCTTCTCCGCGAAACAGTAATATGGATCATGTTGCAAATTATGTGCAGGGAATTGAGAATCTTGTGGACTCGTTGAGAGGACGCAAATATACGATATTAACC
>JBNMJP010000204.1:0-3861 GCA_050873905.1 Jutongia sp.
CGACCGAGGAGCAGCTTCGCAGTCTGGCAGAGAAGTGCAGCCATTTTGGAAGGCGAACCGTCGGCTGTATTAAAAAGCTGGATCAGGAGGATATGTATCAGATTTATAAGATGGCGTTGTAGAGATTTTCCAATGGATCCGGCAGGCAGATAATACCAACAGGAGAGGGTGGCACAGAACAAATGATAGCATTAAATGATTATTTATATTCGGGGGATACGGTGCTTCGGATATTGCAGAAATACAGCAGTGATCTGAAGCAGGAGGCACAGAAAAGCCACAATGAGGTGGACCTGCTTCACTGTGCATTTCTGTCCCAGATTATGGACATGTTGGAGCACAATGATTTCCTGACGGCACAGTCCCAGAAGATCCGGGAGTTTTACATGTATATGGCAAAGGAATATCCGTTTCTTGCCTTTACATTTAAAGGAAGGATCAAATCGTTGATCCGTGCTGAGGAGAAATTTAATGGATATATTGTGGAGTATATCTATGATTATTATGAAAAATTTCATCACTTTCCGTCAATGGATGAGATCAAAAAACGTTTGGACTGCTTCCGGGATCTGATCGCATACCGGGTTGTGATCTCGTTACCAAAGTGTCATCTGGAAGAGGGACAGGACAGGGAAAAGGAAGAACTGCGGTATCTTTATGAGATTGCTAATGCACTGCCATCCTTTATGGAACAGAGAGGCTTCCGGGTGGAATCTGCAAAAGGCGTGAGGGTAAGCACTACCGATATGCTGGAAAAGGCTGTCCGACCGTATTACCGGGATTACATATGCAATGAAGGGGAATATGGATATCGTTCTCTGCATATTACATTTTATGATGACACAGCAAAATGCTATATGGAGGTCCAGCTTCGGACAAAGGCGATGGATGACAATGCGGAGATTGGTCCGGCAAATCATCTGGGTTATGAGAAACGGCAGGAACATGAGCGTGCCAGAAGAGATGTGATTCCGGAGGGAGAGTGCAGATGCTTTGATGAAGCTTATGAAAGAGGGATGCGTCTGCAGGAGCTGGAGCTTGCAAAGCTGGATGTGAATATGTTTTCGGCGGCGAATAACAGTCTGATCAATGATGGCTGTGGGCTGTACCGGGGCAGGCTGATCCTGCCGTATGAGCATTTGTCGCGTTTTCAGAGTGATCTGACATCCTGAGTTCCCCGAATACATGCTTTTGCAGAGAGGTCTGATATACTGCGTTTTATTAAGAACATTAGTGCGAAAAGTTGTCATTTGATGAAAAATAATGACGAATTAACAAAAATGTGATATCATAAGTCTCAGGAAAAGGATTATCTGCAGACTAACAAAAGGATCATGTGGATAGCTATATGAACAGAATAGTTAAAGGAGAGAATGTATGAAGAAAAAAAGAATATGGAAAAAGGCAGCAATGTTGTTATCTGCGACGCTTCTTCTGACCGGATGTGGTGCAGGAAAGGCAGGAACACCGGATGATTATGCAACCAACAAGGGATATGAGGAGGATACCACCCAGAAGGAAGGCTCCGGCGGCATTGCGAAGGAGGACATCAAGGTCGGCGTGCTGTATCTGTCCGATCCGGCAGAGGGAAGCGGTTATTCCTACACCCATGATCTGGGTGTGAAGGGAATGCAGGAGAATCTTCTGCTGTCGGATGATCAGATCGAACGCAAGATCGTGGATGATTCCGATGAAAAGGCTACCGAGAAAGCCATTGAGGAGTGCGTTTCTGACGGCTGCAATATCATATTTACCACAAGCTGGGGATATATGCAGGTGACGGCTGACATGGCAGAGAAATATCCGGATGTGTATTTCTCCCACGGAACCGGCTACATGTCCAATGGCAAGAATTTTAACAACTACTTTGGTCGGATCTATCAGGCGAGATATCTCAGCGGAATTGTGGCAGGTATGAATACAAAGGACAACAAGATCGGTTATGTAGCGGCACAGGATTCCTCCAATTCGGAGGTGACCGGAGGCATTGATGCCTTTGCCATCGGTGTGGAATCCGTTAATCCGAAGGCGAAGATCTATGTGGACGTGACCAATAGCTGGTATGACGAAAAAAAGGAGAAGAAAGCTTCTGAGCGTCTGCTGAAAATGGGATGTGATGTCATGACACAGCACTGTGATACGCCATATCCTCAGACTCTGGCACAGGAGAAGGGAGTTTACGGGATTGGATACAATTCCGACATGAGCAAGGAGACGCCGGATTCCTGCCTGACCAGTGTCATATGGAACTGGAGTGCATATTATACCTCAGCGGTAAAGAGCATCATTGATGGTACCTGGGACGGAAGCAACTATTATGGTGGTATGGCTGAGGGACTGGTAAGTATTACGGATCTGGCATCCTTTGCAGCAGAGGGCACACAGCAGAAGGTGGATGAGGCAACCGCCGAAATCCTGAGTGGAGACAATAATGTATTTGATGGTGTTCTTGTGACCAACACAGGCAAAAAGATCGGCAAAAAGGGAAAGACTCTGGATGATGCAACGATCACAGGAAAGATCAACTGGTATTATCGCAATGTTGTTGTATTGAAATAAAGAGATATAGTGAGACCGGAATGGAGGCTTTGTATGAAATTTACTTTAAGAAAAAAGATTATTTTAAGCGCAATTTTACCCCTTCTTTTACTGGGAGCCAGTATTATCATTATTGCGGCAACGATCGTAAAAGGATCTATCATCAGTAAAGTGGAGGAGTCCCTCAAAGGAACGGCAGTAGCCACTCAGGCAGCTTACGACCAGAATGCAGGATCCTATCTCAAGGCGGAGAACGGTGCCATCTGGAAGGGAAGCTACAATATTTCACAGTCCGAGACGCTGGTGGACACGATTAAAGAGGAGTCCGGTATGGATGTGACCTTCTTTTATGGGGCTGACCGTATTATGACATCGGCAAAAGATAAGGACGGTAACCGTCTGTTAGGCAGTCCGGCAGGAGAAAAGATTCAAAAAAGAGTGCTGGAGCAGGGCAAAGAATTTTTCAGTGATAACATTTCCGTAGACGGAACAATCTATTATGGCTATTATGTGCCGGTTTATCAGGATGGTTCCAAAGATGCACCGATCGGAATGGTTTTTGCGGGACAGGAGAAGCAGAAGACATTTCACAGTGTTATTCGGATCATTAATATGATCGTAGCCATGGTAGTGATCATTATGGTGATTTGCAGTATTGCAGTGGGGATCAGTGCCAATTCTATCACCAGAGCCTTAAATAAAAGTATTGCGGAGGTTTTAGAGGCGTCCTCCGGTAATCTGAATGTGGGACAGAACCGGAAGCTTCTTCGCAGAAAGGATGAGATCGGAAATCTGTCCCGAGCCGTTCACAGCCTTCAGGAGGAGTTATGCAAGATCATTGGAGATATTAAGGAAAGTACCGATACACTTCTGGAGGCCTCCAATACTCTGGAGGTGACGTCACAGGATACCCATAACAGCATCGGTGAGGTAAATCATGCCATGGATACGATCACCGGTGGTGCGAATCAGCAGGCGGAGGATGTGGGACGCGCCTCTGATAATGTGCGTGACATGGGAGAGTTGATCATTCAGACAGGAAAGGAAGCAGACTGTCTGGAAACCAGCGCGGACAGCATGAAGGGGGCCAGTGACAAGACGGCAGTGACCATTGATGAGCTCCGCAGCATCAGCGAGGATGTGAAGAGAGCGGTATCTGAGATCTCAGAGCAGACCACGCAGACCAACAGCTCGGCACAGAGCATCCGGGAGGCATCCCAGTTTATCTCGGAGATTGCAGAGGAGACAAATCTTTTGTCCTTAAATGCAAGTATTGAAGCGGCCCGTGCCGGAGAGGCAGGAAAAGGCTTTGCTGTTGTTGCA
>JBNMJP010000205.1:0-3853 GCA_050873905.1 Jutongia sp.
GACTCTTTTTCCTGGTGACAGGATTGGAGCTTTTTATTGAAATATACGATCTGATGGAGGAGGAGACATGTGAACCTCATGAAGTTCGTAATGCAATTTATTATTATGTGTCCGATTATGCTGATATAACCATTGCAGACCGGACAGAAATGATGCTGGATCCGGAGCACTGCTTTGCAAGGTCATTGATCGAGACAGCGGATCTGAATGATCTGAGGTATTTGTATTATTTTGGAGAATATATCGGTGGCAATGAGATTGGAACAGCATGTCATCTGGGAGAAATGAAGACATCCCGGATCCGGGAGATGGCATCCACATATACGGAAGGCTACCGCAAGGGCTTTGAGCTTTATCGGATCGATCTGTCCTGCAAGAAAACAGTAAATATCCGTTATCAGCTGGGCTTTGAGCGGATGATCCGTGCGGCAGTGGAGCAGTTTCGTCAGATGGGACTGGAGACAACCATGTACCGGGCGGTGGGGAACCTGATCTACCGCAATGGCAGAGGCATCAAGGTGGGGTATCGCTCCGGAGGAGCCAACCCGCAGTATGATTATGACCACCGTTTTGATGAGGCACTGATCTTTGGCAAAGCACTGGCAGACCGGAAACTGACACAGCAAAGATGTGCTTATGAGAAGCATAGGGGATTGACAGCGGCATTTGCAGGACCGGCTGTGATCGAGGTATTTGGAGAGGATCCGTTTGTTCCGGTGACCAAAAAGCAGGCAGCAGCTTATACGGAGAAGCAGAGAAAGCAGAAGCTGGAGTACCAGTCTGCAGCGTCTCTTCTGTCCAATGAATTTATTCCGGGGGATCAGGTCAGTTTTACGATCATAGCATATCCGGTTCCGGAGATCGGTAAGGACTATGGAGAAATCTTTGATGAGACGGTGCGGGTAAATACCCTTGACAGTGTGCAGTATGGGGTGATCCAGCAAAAACTCATTGATGCACTGGATCAGGGAGAATATGTGACGGTGACAGGACGGGGAGATAATCGTACCGACCTGACGGTGGCACTTCATCCTCTGGAGGATCCGGAGCATCAGACGGATTTTGAAAACTGTCTTGCGGATGTCAATATTCCACTGGGAGAGGTGTTTACTTCCCCAAAACTGGAGGGCACTCAGGGAACCCTTCATGTGACAGAAGTTTATCTCAATGAACTGAAATATGAAAATCTGACGCTGGAGATAAAGGATGGCATTGTGACAGATTACACATGTACCAATTTTGGGACGGAGAGGGAAAATAAATCCTATATTGAAGAGAATCTGTTATTCCAGCATCCGACACTTCCCATGGGAGAGTTTGCCATTGGAACCAATACCACTGCATATGCAATGGGACAGAAGTATGGAATATCTCATCTTCTGCCGATCCTGATCGCAGAAAAGACAGGACCGCATTTTGCTTTTGGCGATACCTGTTTTTCCCATGAAGAGGAGCTGGTGACATACAATCCGGACGGTAAACAGATGATGGCAAAGGAGAATTGTTTTTCCGTGCTGCGTCACACAGAGCCATCCAAAGCATATTTTAACTGTCATACGGATGTGACGATCCCATATCATGAATTGGGAGATATTATTGTTCACTGTGGAGATGGAAGGGAGATCCCACTTCTACAGGAAGGAAGATTTGTATTGGAAGGTACAGAGGAGTTAAATAAGGTATTATAAATTTAAGCACAAAAGGATGTAATCGGTATGAAATCAATTCAAACAAAATTTACAGTCCTGATGATATCGGGATTATTGACAATGTCATTACTGCTGGGTGGAACCTGCCTTGCCTATGCGGGATATGAGTGGAAGGAAAATCTGAATACAACACTGAATGCCGTATGTGAGAAGCAGACTCTGCGTATGGATAACCGGCTGGACACGATCAAGCAGTCCGCAACCATCATTTATAATTATGCCCTGAGCCGTCTGACTTCGGTGAGGGAGCTGCAGGATGATGTGTTTTTGGAGAAGTATACGGAGAAGGTTAGTGCTCTGGCGGAAAATGTAACAGATCACACGGACGGCACGTTGGGGGTATATTTTCATTATAATCCTGAAATTCTGGATCCGACGGCGGGATTTTTCTGGTCACGCAATGGTCTGAGGGGCACTCTGCAGAAAACAACGCCTACCGACTTGTCCAAATATACAGAAGAAGACGAGGAAAAGACTTGTTGGTATTATCAGCCGGTCAAAGCGGGAAAGCCGATGTGGACGCGCACCTATTATAATAAAACCGTTGGAGTGGAAATGATAACCTACGGGATTCCATTTTATCTGGAAAACACTCTGGTGGGGGTGATCGGGATTGATGTTGACTTTTCTTATCTTGTGGATCTGGCTCAGGAGGGGGCAATTTATGAGAATGGACGTGGGAATTTAGTAAATCTGGAACAAAGACTTGTATATTACCGCAAACCGGGGGATGATGAGCATACGATCCGCACTATTGATATTTCAGATCATTTTTATAATACCATGAAACAGGCGGATTCCAATAAAGGAAAGCTTCTCCCGTTTTCTTATAAGGGTGCAAGATCCCATATGACATATCGGACATTAAACAATGGAATGAGATATGTGCTTTTGGCTCCGGTTGCGGAGACCAATCAGCCGAGAGATCACCTTTTGATCGCAATTCTGCTTGTAACCGGCAGTATTCTGGCGGGATATCTGGTCTTTACAATCTGTATGACCAGAAAAATCGTGAAACCATTAAAGGAACTGGATCGCGCAGCCAGAGAGATCGCAGATGGTAATATGGATGTCAGTATCGAATGTAATACCAATGATGAAGTAAAGACATTGACGGACAGTATACAGCAGATGGCGCAGAATCTGAAGTCCTATGTGAAGGAGATTAATGGCCTTGTATACAGGGACGGCCTGACCGGTGTAAAAAACAAAATGTACTATTTCGAATATATTAAATCCCTTGCGGAAGAGAATGAAAAGAAACCATATGCGGTTGTGATATTCTCAGTGATAGGGCTTGCAAAGGTAAATAAAAATTATGGAAGAAGCTATGGAGACGCCGTGATCATGACGGCATGCAGGGAAATCTGCCGGGAATTTTCACACAGCCCGATCTTTCGGATTGGTGGAGATGAATTTATTGCCGTTCTCAGAGGCAATGATTATATGAAGCTTGACGAATTGTTGGAGCAGTTCGCGGAACAGATAAAAGACAAAAAACTAGAGGAATCACCGGATATTTTGGTTGAGATCGTATACGGTGTGGCGCGGTCTGCCGGGGGAGATGAGGAATATGACGAGGTCTTCCGCAGAGCAGATAGGGAAGTGTTCAAAAAGAAAAAAATGAAAGGAATATAAGGGATGCAGAAACAGGATAAGATTGCAGTGTTGATCGACGGAGAAAATATTTCCCGTAAGTATATAAAATTAATACTGGACGAGGTCATAGAATTTGGTACCCCAACGTATAAAAGAGTATATGCTGATTTTTCAGAGGGGAGTGCTTCGGCGTGGAAGGATGAGTTGCGTAAATATGCATTAACACCGATCTTTCAGATCAATTATACCAAAAACAAAAATGCATCGGACTCTGCGATGATCATTGATGCTATGGATATTTTATATACCGGCAACGTCACAGGTTTTTGTCTGGTGACATCGGACAGTGATTTTACAAAGCTGGCTAATCGCCTGCGGGAGGCCGGGATGCTGGTGATCGGCATGGGAGAGAAAAAGACGCCGATCTCCCTGGTTTCCGCCTGTGAGACATTTAAATATCTGGATCTGTTATATAAGGCAGAGGACGAAAATAAAAAACAGCAGAAAAAGAAACCGGCAGGAGGCGGTAATGGTCAGTCTGGTAA
>JBNMJP010000206.1:0-3851 GCA_050873905.1 Jutongia sp.
CTGTAATTTGTAATATATACACTTGCCTGTGTGGTCCCGATATTGTAAACGTCCCGCAGCTTCTGATAAACCTCCGGGCTTACCTCTATGAAATCTCCTCCCTGCTCGCTGAAATCTTTTACATATTTAATTTCAATTGTTGTGCTATCATCATTCTTTTTCGCTTCTTCCGAGGTATCTTCCAGTCCGGAAGCCTTCAGATCCTGATCGATCTGCTCCTGCTGACTGCTGTTACTGTCGCTCTCGGTATCCTCATGCCCGATATGAAGAAGTCCGTTTCCCGGAAATGCCAGATCCAGCTTCGATGGAACAGCTACCTCTCCATAGCCGGTAGAAGTTATGATGTAATTAGAGGAAATACGTACCTCATTGTCTTTCAGATCATCAGAAACCACCACATATGCCGGTTTCATCGTTCCAAAATATTTCTTGTACATCATATCCCAGCAGTACTCTCCCCATACCACAAAATCGTCAATGCCATAGGTCAGCATCTGGCAAAGCTCCGGATGAAAATATACCTGTCTGGTTTTGTCCTTTAATATTCCCACAACCTTCAGATCCTGATAACAGCTCTGCCCTTCCTTCCAGAGGTTATCTGAGGAAAAGTAACACCGGATCTTACTGTTGAGCTTCTTTTGAGCTTTAGAATAAAGCACGATCTCATTCCGTTCCTTCGGCAGACGTCCCGCAGACAGATCATCCTTTGTGATCGCAGTGGATGATTTCATAAAATGCGTCTTATCCAACAGGCGGATACCCTGATCCCTTTCTGTATCTGACTCATCATTGTCATTCACAGTTTCAATCTGATCATCCTGACTGCCATATTTCATTTCATAATCTTTATTTTTTTCGATGTAATAATTAACGTCATTTGCATAATCATATAAATCTACCTGATCCACATATTTGACATCGGAAATCGCCGCCTGATCCTTTTCTGTCAACACCTTGTCGTCCGGATAGCGAACTACCAGTCTGGTATCATTTTTTTGAAGATAGGCATCATGGTCATATTCCTTTGTGATCCGGTCATCTGCATAGACCAGAAGCTCTCCGATAAACAAAAACGAAACCACTGCCGTGATCAGAAAAAAAGTGAAAAAAAGTCCGGCACGGCCCTTTTGCATTTTTATATTTTTTCGTGCGAAAAAATCCGCCATATGCTGTTTTTTCTTTTTTCTTTTTTGATTACCGGCTTTGCCGTTGTCTTTATCGCTTTCTTCGTTTTTAATTTCACTTTTGGGGGGATTTTGGTGGTCTTGATCCACATTTTCATCCCGTTTATTCACGGGAACATCTGTAACAACCTCCCCATCATGAAGACGGATCCGTCTGGTCACATACGGTTCTGCCTGATCATAATTGTGCGTTACCATGATCACCAGCTTCTGATGAGACAACCTCTCCAGAATCTCCACGATCTGGTCTCCCGTCTCACTGTCCAAATTGCCCGTGGGCTCATCTGCCACAATGATGTCCGTGTTCTTCGCCAGTGCTCTCGCAATGGAAAGACGTTGTTTCTGTCCACTGGAAAGCTGCGAAGCTCTCTGTGCCGCCTGTTCCGTCAGACCAACCTGCGCCAGATAATCCATCGCCTCTTCCTTTGCTCTTTCCGGGTCCTTCCCCTGGATCACCAGTGCCGCAAGGATATTGTCCAGTGCCGTATAATGATTGATCAGGCTGTAATCCTGAAACACAAATCCGATCTTATTGCGCCGATACTCCTCCCAGTCCTGATCATCATATTGAAAGGTCGGCTCTCCCCGGAAATACATCTCTCCCTCATCAAAAGGAAGCATTCCGCTGATCACATTTAAAAGAGTAGACTCTCCGCCTCCACTCTCCCCGGTGATCGCCACGAACTCTCCCGTGGAAAATTCCAGATTGATCTTACGCAGCGCCTGCGTAACCGAAGTATCGGAATAATAATACTTGCTGATATTCTGCAGCCGCAATATTGTCTCTGCCATATTGTTTCTCCTTCCATTTATTTCCTTGTTCTTTTTTATTCACAATGCAGAAAATCTCCCCATTTCTGTTTTCCTTTATCCATCCTATCATAGAAAAAAACAAAAAAAATCACTGCAAATTTCAGTAAATTTACAGTGATTTTTTCAGTTGCACGAATTATTAAATCAAAAGTACATGAATTATTTGACTTTTTTTATTCGTATTTCTTTCAAATTCTTACAAATTTCTTAAGATTTTTATTTTAATGCTTTCCGGCAAGATCAATCCGGATCAACGCCTTCTTCAATGCAAGCTCTGCACGGACCATATCGACCTCTTTGGAACCGCTTGTGAGTCTGCGCTCTGCGCGCTCCTTCGCCTTCCGGGCGCGGTTGGCATCGATCTCATCCGGCCACTCGCAGGATTCTGCCAATACCGTGACCTTGTCCTTCTGGATCTGCACAAAACCATCGTGAAGTGCTGCCTCTTTCACATTTCCCTCGGTCTTGATCCGAAGCACACCCGGCTCCAGGATCGTCGTCAGCGGAATATGACCTGCCAGCACACCGATCTCACCCTCTGTGGTCTTCATCTCTACCATATCCACAGCTTCATCGAAAAACACACGGGTCGGAGAGATGATCTGCAATTTAAATGTTTTTTCAGCCATCGAAGCCCCCCTTATTTGGATGCCGAAGCTGCACGCTCTACGACGTCATCAATGCTGCCGGCGTTCAGGAAATAGCTCTCAGGGATCGCATCATGCTTGCCATCCAGAATCTCCTGGAAACCACGGATTGTCTCAGATACCGGTACATATTTGCCGGGAAGTCCTGTAAACTGCTCGGCTACATGGAACGGCTGTGACAGGAATCTCTGTACCTTTCTTGCACGGTTTACCACCAGCTTATCCTCCTCGGAAAGCTCGTCCATACCAAGAATGGCGATGATATCCTGCAGCTCCTTATATCTCTGAAGAAGCTCCTGTACGCTTCTGGCTACCCGGTAATGCTCCTCTCCTACAATATGTGGATCAAGAATACGTGATGTGGACTCCAGCGGATCTACTGCCGGATAAATACCAAGCTCTGCGATAGAACGTGCCAATACGGTTGTTGCATCCAGATGTGCGAAGGTATTGGCCGGAGCAGGGTCTGTTAAGTCATCGGCAGGCACATATACGGCCTGTACCGAAGTGATAGATCCCTTCTTGGTAGAAGTGATACGCTCCTGCAGCGCACCCATCTCGGTCTGCAGCGTCGGCTGATAACCTACGGCACTAGGCATACGTCCAAGCAGCGCTGAAACCTCGGAACCAGCCTGTGTGAAACGGAAAATATTATCAATGAACAAAAGGACGTCCTTACCGGAACGGTCACGGAAGTTCTCTGCCATAGTAAGTCCCGTCAGACCTACACGCATACGCGCTCCGGGCGGCTCATTCATCTGACCGAATACCATGGTGGTCTTGTCAATAACACCGGACTCGATCATCTCATAATAAAGATCGTTACCCTCACGGGTACGCTCTCCTACACCGGTAAATACGGAATATCCACCGTGCTCCTGTGCGATATTTGTGATCAGCTCCTGGATCAGCACGGTCTTACCAACACCGGCACCACCAAACAGACCGATCTTACCACCCTTTGCATAGGGAGCCAGCAGATCGATGACCTTGATACCGGTCTCCAGCATCTCTACCACAGGGCTCTGCTCTTCGAAGGAAGGCGGATCTCTGTGGATGACCCAATGTTCTTCTCCTTCCAGGGATTCTCCACCATCGATGGTCTCTCCCAATACGTTGAACAATCTTCCCAATGTCTTGTTACCTACCGGAACCTGAATTCCTTTGCCGGTAGCAATGACATCCATATCCTTGCAAAGTCCTTCGC
>JBNMJP010000207.1:0-3820 GCA_050873905.1 Jutongia sp.
ATCGCTGTCGGCGACAGTACAAATGATCTCCCTATGCTGGAATATGCCGGGTTAAGTATCGGAATGAAAAAAAGTGATGCCCCCGTTTTAAATACCGTAGATTATGTAACAGATACGGTAGAAAACGACGGCATCTATAAGGCAATGAAACATTTCGGATTAATCTGATGGATTATCCTGCTCCAGCGCAGTTTTGTACAACATCATCAGATAAGCATCCACAAAACAGTAGCGGTTGCACACAAATTCGCACAGCTTGTATAAGAAACAGGCTCCCATCAATGCCAGACTGACATTCGTTACTCTGGTATCCAGTCCCAGTGCCACCAGAACGATGCTGGCTACCACATAAAATACAAATACGAATCCAAACTGACATGCGATCCGAAACGCATCCATAAGAGTGCCCGCAAGGCGCTCTTTTTTCTTTTCAATCTCTTCTTTGGTGAGACTCTGAATCAGCTGACACATCTCACTATATACAACCTTTTCATTCGTCTTGATCTGTTCCAGAGGAACGTTATTGTTTTTCTGTTCAATCTCCTCCCGGCACAGGCTTACGAAATGACGATATAATTTTTTTCCAAATTCTGCCCGCAGGCGTTTCCGAAAAACATTCATGTTCTATTCCCCATTCCTTTTATTATGCAAAATATGATAAATATACAAATGGGTGTCTGTCAAGTACTTTTGTATTTTAATATGTGCCAAAACGAAATACCGTATAGTGGCGGTACGGCTCTCCAGCCTTCAGCACAATGTCCGGAAACTCCGGTGTATTGATGGCATTTGGGAAATTCTGTGTTTCAAAGCACACCGCGCTGGAAGGTCCGTATACCACACCATCCTTGCCATGCTCCCCGGAAAGCTCCGGTGCCGTATACATCTGGATACCCGGCTGGTCTGTAAGCACAGTCAAAGTCCTTCCTGTCTGCGGTTCCCTGCAGATGGCCGCCGTGACAACCTCTCCCTTTTCATGCTCCAGCACAAAGTTATGATCATATCCCTTGAAATAATCCGGGCTGCTCTTATCCGATACCACATCGGTACCGATCACCTTAAACTCCCGGAAATCAAACGGCGTCCCCTCGACATCCACAAATTCTCCGGTCGGATATAAAAGATCATTGACCGGATTATACTGATCTGCAAAAATCTTTACCTCATGGTTTAAGATCTGACCGCCCTTGTGACCACCCTTTCCCAGATTAAAATAAGAGTGGTTTGTCATATTGACAACGGTATCCGCATCCGAAACACCATCATACTCAATGATCAGCTCATTGTCATCGGTCAGATGATAGGTAATGCTGTATGTAAAGGTTCCCGGAAAATGCTGCTCTCCGTCAGGACTTACCCTGGAAAACGTCAGCACCTGCTCTCCGTCACCTTTTTCGTACTCCGCCTCATACATCATATAATTAAAACGAAGATATCCGCTGTGAAGACAGTTGGTGGAATCATTCTGATCCAGCTTGTATTCCACTCCGTTGATCACGAAATGACCGTCAGAGATACGGTTTGCACAGCGTCCCACCGGTGCTCCAAAGCTTGGTTCATTGACCTCATAGGATGCCACATCATCATATCCATGTACCACATCATCCATGCGCCCATCCCGGTCCGGCACCCAGATATTGGTGATCACTGCTCCCAGATCAATAAATGATACCTTCATTCCATTTGCATTTTCCAGTGTATAACGAGTTACTTCCTTCCCGTCCTTTGTGGTTCCAAATTGTTCTTTTTTCATCCTTTTGCCTCCATACCTTTGTTTTGCCAAACTCCCTGTTTTCAGTTACTTAATACATTAAGTATAACAAAACAAACGGTAGATGACAAGGCATTACTTGACAACAGATACATCCCGGATTCCATACTCTTCAAAGACCCGGATCATGCTTCTGCTGATCTCCTCTCCGCTCACTGCAATCGGGATTGCAGGTGGACAGGATACCGTTTCCTGTGCCAGAATTCTTCCCTCCGACTCACCGACAGGTATCACCTCTGACTCGGCAAAGGCTGCTTCCCGGATCGTCATCCGGCGGACGGAAGGCTCCCCTCCCAGAGTCTTTGCCGGCGCAAATGCCTTACCGGGCTGCAGCAGTCTCGTCTGATCCAGCCAGCGATACAGCATCTGCCAGTCCTCCGGCCCATTCTGCGGACTCATCATAAACACCACCGTATGATGATCGGAAAATTCACATTCGATCCCGGAGCGTTTCCTCTCCCCGATACAGCAGACAAACTCCCGAAGCTCTCCGGCAACTTCTTCTCCATCATATCCGGACGCTCCGGTGTCAATCACGATTTTTAAAGGTTCTCCCTCCAGAATATGAAGTCCTCTGTCTCCGGCCGCCTTTTTAAACTGCCGGACCTTTTCCACACATTCCGCCAGTTCCCCCCGAAACTCCTGTTCCAAATATGCATTGCACAGGTCTAACGACTGCAGGATCAGATAAGAGGGACTGGTGGAGCCAAACATGGTCAGTCCCTTTCTGGCACTGTCCAACATTTCGGACACGACATTTTCATGTAAATGAAGATATGCACCTCCGGTCAGAACCGGCAATGTCTTGTGTGCCGAGTCACAGCAGAGATCCGCTCCCAGATGAATGGGATGCTTACTTTCCTCCAAAAATGCCAGATAAGCCCCATGAGCATTGTCCACCGCCAGCAGTGTTCCGTATTTGTGACAGACCTCTGCGATCGCAGCAATGTCACTCTGCGCTCCGAGATAATCCGGAGAGGTGAGATAAACTGCCGCCGGAAGCTGGTTGCAGGCTTTCAGACTCTGCTCTACCTCCTGCGGTGTCACCACTGCAGAACAAATTCCCTGTGCCTGGCTGCTCCGGATAAATTCCAGATCCAGATCTAACAGAGCACAGCCGTCCAGCATGGCACGGTGAACATTCCTTGCCGCCAGAATAAACGGTCTGTTATATTCTTCTTCCCTTGACCGTCGTTTCCAGTGCATCATCACGCTGTAAAGCATCGCCTTTACCGCCAGAGAAGAGCCCTCCGTAGAATACAGGGTCGCACCTGTTCCGAATAGCATACAGGCATTTTGCTGGCTTTCCCCCAGAACCCCCACTGACTCTGACAGGACATCCGCTCCGGCAATCTCTGTAATATCTCTCGCTTCGATCCCTAACGGACCTGCTCCCTTATGCCCCGGCATATGTGCCCTCATGCCATCTGCGGCAATATATCTGTCAATAAAATCAGCAACCGGTGTTCTCACAATTCCTTCTCCTGTGGTGCCGGCATCTGTGCTCCCTGCTGCATCTGTCCCTGCGCTGCTGTCATCTGTGCTTCCTTCTGCGCCTTCTCCTGCTCTGCCTTTGCTTTCAGGGCATCTTTGATCTGACGCATATACATCTCCTCACGCATGCGGTTATTGGCTTCGTTTCTCTTCTGGATGTTGATCAGCATATTGATCGCATAAAGGATCACCGGCACAAATACCGTCAGCATAATACTTCCGATAAACCAGTTGTGGGCACCGTCAGATGCTGTGATCGCTGTAATGATCGTCATCAGATACATTAATACAAGTAAAACTACGCCGATCATTGCAAATACTCTCTTTAATTTTTCCATAATTCTCTTACTCTCCTTTCTGCCCGCATACCTTAAACCTGCAGACATAAGCTCTTTGCAGGAAGGTTTATTTTATATCCTTCCCGATTCTTTTAAAATGCTCCTGTATTGTTTTCTCATATCCGTTATCGGACAGATGGAAAAACCTTCGGTCCTTTAATTCATCCGGCAGATACTGCTGTTCCACATAATGATTCGGGTAATCATGGGAATACAG
>JBNMJP010000208.1:0-3820 GCA_050873905.1 Jutongia sp.
GGATCCTTGCAGTTTGCAATCATTTTTTCTGCATCGGAGATACGCTTTTCCACATCATCCACATCGTTGATGACATTTGCAAGATAATCAATTGTACGATAAATATCTGTGTCAATGGCATCCATTCCTTGTGTATTGACTGTCATATTCTGACTGAAATTCACTTCATACTTGATGGTCTGTTCTGCCGGATCAGAATAGGTAATCTCCTTCTTGGATACCTGATTATAGCCCCGGCACTCAAAGTACATCTCCGGCCGGATATCGCTCTTATCGAACTCGGATTTACAATAATTCACTTGAAACTCCGCCTGATTTTCCTGAAGCTCCGTATAGATATTCTTGCCCACAAGCACTTCACCGGTATCGTAGAGATAAATCATCTCATCGTCTCCGACATCATAAGCATCCGCATCACTGGAGGCTCTTGTGAGGGTATTGTAGGTTTTGGTGACACTCTGTCCTGATGCGTCTTTATAAGAGCTGGCGAGGGTAACATAATTTTCCAACGCATCCACGCCGTCCTTTACGGAATCATAACACGTCTTAGAGCAGTTTTTGTACGCTAACTGAATCTTATAGAAGGACTGCTTCTGGATCTTTGTCATCTGATCCGCATAATCCTGCGCACTATTGCCGTCCTGATAGGTAACATTTCCTGTAACCACATTTACCGTACCAATATCTGTATATTTAAAGTTTTCCTTAATATCATACGTAAGATTTTTGGTTGCCTCGCTAAATAACAGGGAAGTATCTGTCCGGTAACCGGTAAAAACATATCTTCCGGAATAATCCGAGTTCGCCTCGTCCTCAAAAATAGAAGAGACATATTGCTTTAATACAGACAAGACAGAATTTCTCTCATCCTGTGCCAGATAATCATTGGCTCCCTGGTTCAGATAGCCCTTCATATCCACTAGTACAGAGTTGATATTTTTTAATGCAGACTCTGTGGTGTCCATCCATGACATGGCATCCTTGACATTCTTTTCCACATACTGTGTGATCTGCGATACGGTACTTCGGTATTTCAGTGCACGTACGGCTACGGTAGGATCATCGGAAGGTCTCTGGATTTTCTTTTCTGATGTAAACTGCTCCTCATACTTGAGCAGACTGCTTTTTGCATTGCCAATATGCGACTGCGCACTATTGGATATCATCGAATTGGTTACTCTCATGATTTCACACTCTCTTTCTGGTCTTATACACCGGTGCCGTTGATCAGTTTGTCTAAGACTTCATTCATGATCGATATCACCTGATACTGGTATTTCAGCAGGTTCTGATATTCGATCATGTTCTTTCCTTCTTCATCCTCATCCACACCGGACTTGGAAAGCCGACGGTTCTCTACAGCATCCAGAATATTCTTGGAATTGGTAGTACAGTCATCAATCTTCGCTCCATCTACACCGACTGTCGCTGTCATAACCGCAAGGAAATTGGACGGGATACCCTGCTTGAACATACTGTTGTCCTCCCGCAGGGCAGACATCTTCGTCAGATTTTCACGGGAAGCCACACCGGCATTAGCCTCTGTAGAAAATGCCAGCTTCTTGCCATCATTTAATATTTCATTAGAAACCTGAACACTTAATGCCGTCATATTATAATAAGATAATGACTTACCTTTCTCTGCTTTCGAAGAGAAGGTATAAACCACATCTGAGCCACTAAGTCCCTTCTGTGCCACACCATTCAGATAATAACATCCATCCGTCTTATTGTATAAAAGCTCTGTCATATCGAACTGTCCACCATTTGCCAGTGGTGCTGCCACAAAAAGATCACTGCCTTTTTCCTGATACAGATCATAACCGCTGTTCTGAACCTGATTAAAGTTTGCAGAAAAGGTACGGACAAACTCATTTAACTGGGACATATAATATGGTATACCACGGAAGTCTACACTGTCTCCCACGGTGGAAGTCGTCTCTCCTTTTGCCATTGCCACATCCAGATGCTTCTGCTCTCCGTCCTTAATGGCATCCTTCAGAGTGAAAGTGTATTCATAGCTTCCATCGGCGCATACAGACACCTCAAAGGAATCATACTGAAACTCATAATTATATATCTTAATCTTGCCATCGCTTTCGGGAATATTCAACTTAGACAGATCCCACGCATTAGCGCTGCATGAGGAATCTCCCTGAGATGCTTTCATCTTAATGGTTCCTGCCGTACCAATTCCACCTGCGTCATATCTGGTCAGTGTCGCTGCAAAGTTCTCCGCATTATTGCCATCCCGCAGTTCCAGTAATGCCTGAAGCTCTCCTCCGAGAATACTGCTGCGGATATTAAAGTCCTGGCCATTACTCCACTTGATATTGTAAAGACCTTCGTTGTCGGTCTGGTTTGCCTTTGTTGTACTCGTCTCAATCTTTAACTGATTGGTCATGTAGGTATCCACCAGAACACCATCTCCGATAAATACCAGAAACTCCTCCACACCGTTTCCATCCTTTGGGGAGTCCGTAACGACTTCCACATCCACCAATGCAGAAAGCTCATCCACTGCCTTCGCTCTCTGGTCACGAAGATCGTTGGCCGTGCCACCATTTACCTCCAGGGTATTGATCTGCTTGTTCAATGCTGCGATCTGCTTGGCATAGGTATTGATCTTATCAATCGTGCTTTTGATCTGAGTATTGATCTCCTTTTGAGCGGTCTGCAGATTGTCGGCCGTCTCCCGCACAAAACTCATCAGGGTATCTGCCGCTCCGGATACCTGACGGCGCATGGTAGTATCCGAAGCATCCGTTGTCTGTTGGGAAATGGTCTTAAAAAACTCATCCAATGCATTGGTAATACCACCGGACTCGGAATCCTTAGAGTACAGATAACTCTGTATATTTGCCAGATAATGATTCATTGTATCGTATCTGCCATAAACCGCATTGCTCTTGCGGTACTTATAATCGTAATAAACATCTCTGCTGCTCACAATGTCCGTCGCCGTGACACCGGTTCCCAGCATACCATAGGAGGTGCCGAGACTTAATGGAATCTTCGCCTGCTGTTCCACCGTCTGTCTGGTATACCCCTTGGTATTACGGTTCGAAATATTATGCGCCGTGGTGTTTAACCCGGCATTATATGTATTCATGCCTGATGTAGCAATATTCAGTCCAAAAAATGTAGATGGCATATGCTTCCTCCTATCCCAGTCTCTCGATCAGATACTGCAGCATACTATCAATGGTATTGATATATCTGGATGCTGCATTATATGCATGCTGATACAGCATCATATTGACCAGTTCCTCATCGGATGATACTCCGTTTACCTGCTGCCGTTTATCCTCAATACTTTCCACCTGCGACTTCTGGTAGTCCACCATGCTGTTCCAGCCATTTCCCCGGACACCGAGACCGCCGATCATATTGGTATAATAATCGTCGAAATCATATGCCGCCAGGGAATTCGGATCCAGCACACCAAGTTCTTTGTCCCAGGAACTTAAAAGATCCTGGAAAAGATTTCCGCCAAAGGCATATGCTCCCTCCAGTCCCTGTTCCGGATTGGCCTTGACCTCCAGCAGAGAATAATCTGCAATCAGATCCTTGTTGATCACCAGACTGTTTAAAGTGTACATCCAGTCAATATCGTTCTCATTTTCCTCATTATATAAGTAAAGAGTATATGTCTCATTTCCATCGGCATCCACTGTTTTCTGTGCCAGACCAATCTGGTTACCATCAGCATCCGTAGTATAGATCTGGCTGTCCAGAGTGATCTTCTGATAGCGGTCCACCTGACCTCTGGAGAATACTTCCGTGCCAATAGTCGCATTGTCATCGGTGCCCACCGGAC
>JBNMJP010000209.1:0-3782 GCA_050873905.1 Jutongia sp.
AGGGATATCAGTGCCTGTATGAAGATGCTGCGGGATGAGTACAATGGTAAAGTGCCGGATGATTTTGATGCTCTTTTGAAGCTGCCGGGGGTAGGCCGCAAAAGTGCCAATTTGATCATGGGAGATGTCTTTGGCAAGCCTGCCATTGTGACAGATACCCATTGTATCCGCCTGTCAAACCGTATGGGACTGGTGGATGGGATCAAGGAGCCCAAGAAGGTAGAGATGGCATTATGGAAGATCATTCCTCCAGAGGAGGGCAGTGATTTTTGTCATCGTCTGGTGATCCATGGTCGTGAGGTATGCACAGCCAGAACGAAACCGTATTGTGACAAGTGCTGCCTGTCAGATATCTGTCCGAAAAAGGGGATAGAGTAAAGTCGGGATTTTGATGAAAGTATAGGAAAGAACAGTGCCGGCAGGCTGGCAGAGCAGGTTTTACAGGAAAAGGAGGCGGTCCGGAGTGACGATCAATGAAATTGCAAAGATGGCGGAAGTATCCAGAGCGACCGTATCAAGATATTTAAATGATGGATATGTCAGCGAGGAAAAAAAAGAACGGATTGCCCGAGTGATTGCAGAAACCGGTTATATTCCATCTTCTCAGGCACAGATGCTTCGCACCAAAAAGACAGGACTGATCGGGGTGATCATACCGAAGATCAGCTCAGACTCCATCAGCCGAATGGTAGATGGCATCGGAGAGGAGCTGGCAAAGGAGGGATATCAGCTTTTGCTGGCATCCACCAACAATAATGAACGGGAAGAGGTGCGTTATCTGCAGACCTTCCGGAATAACTATGTGGATGGCGTTATACTGATCGGAACGATCTTTCGGAAGGAGCATCGGAAGGCATTGGAGGAGCTGGAGGTGCCGGTGGTGATCCTGGGGCAGCAGTACGAGGGATATGCCTGTGTTTATCAGGATGATTGTCACAGTGCCAGGGATGTGGCAGAGCTTCTGACAAAATGCTGTCATCATATTGCATATATTGGTGTTACACCAAAGGATAAAGCGGTGGGAGCCGCAAGAAAAAAGGGGTTTCAGACGGCATTGTCGTCAAAGGGGCTGGAGCCTGTGGCGGAGAAGCAGATTGCCTTCCGGATGGAAGAGGGCTATCAGGCAATGAGAGAAATTGTGGAAACGATACCACATGTGGACGGTGTGTTCTGCGCTACCGATATGATCGCTGCCGGAGCATTGCAGTATCTGCGGGGGGCGGGGCTTGAGAGAAAGGTGTGTGTGACCGGTATGGGAGATTCCCGGATCGCAACGATCCTGCAGCCGTCCCTGAGTACGGTACATTTTCACTATAAGTCCAGCGGCAGAGAGGCAGCACGTCTTCTGATCGAAATGCTGCAGAAGAGCGGGGATGTCCGCAAGGAGATCAAAATGGGGTATCAGATCATTGAGCGTGGCAGCACAAGGGAGATATGATTTTATATAGCGGTTGCTAGGCAAAGGCAGCAGGAGCATTTTTTTGCGGAAATAGTCAGTGTATTGTATATATTTCACAAATTAATCCAATAATAATTATGAAAAATGTCAATATACAACAAATTATAAACTTGTTATAATTTGTTCAAGATGTGGGAACGATATCACATAAAGAAAATGACATCTAATGAGAAAGGCTTGAAAAAATATAGGATGTATATGCGAGATGGATTTCATAATGTTATTCTCGCAGGATTGGAGGGCTTATGGATTATAAGAAAGCGGCACAGCAGGTGCTGGAATGTGTAGGAGGCAGAGAGAACCTTGTTTCTGCAGCCCATTGCGCCACCAGACTTCGTATGGTGATCGCAGACAATGGAAAGTGCAGCAAGGAGAAGCTGGAGCAGATTGATGGGGTGAAGGGAGTATTTGAAGCTTCCGGACAGCTTCAGGTTATTTTTGGCACAGGGGTTGTGAATAAAGTGTTTGAGGAGTTTGCACCGTTAGCAGGCATTGATGTGGCAAGCACAAAGGATGATGTCAAGAAGGCAGCGGCATCAAAGCAGAACTGGTTTTTCCGGGCGATCAAGAGTCTTGGAGATATTTTTGTACCGATCATCCCGGCGATCGTTGCCAGCGGATTATTGATGGGACTTCTGGAGGGCTTGTGCAATGTGTATCCTGCAATGGCACAGTCAAGCACCTATACGATCATTCATCTGTTTAGTAATGCGGCATTTGTTTTTCTGCCGATCCTGATCGCGATCAGTGCAGCAAAGACCTTTGGCGGAAATATTTTTCTGGGAGCAGTCATTGGTATGATCATGATCCACAGTGACCTGATGAATGCCTGGTCAGTGGCTGGAGCAACAGATATTCCGACGGCTTCCGTGTGGTTTGGCCTGTATGATATTAAGCTGGTGGGATATCAGGGACATGTGATCCCGGTTGTGATCGCTGTGTGGCTGATGTCAACGATCGAGAAGAAGCTTCATAAGATCGTACCGGAGATCATTGATCTCTTTGTAACGCCGTTAGTGACGGTTCTGGTGACAGGATATGTAACACTGACTATTATCGGACCGGTATTTGTTGTGGTAGAAAATGGTGTTCTGGATGGAGCAAAATGGCTGATCACACTGCCGTTTGGAATTGGCGCGGCAATCGCCGGAGCGGCATATGCACCGACTGTTGTGGCAGGAGTTCATCATATGTATAACGCATTGGAGGCGGGACTTTTAAGTGCCGAGGGCGTCAATACATGGATGCCGATCGCAACAGCAGCAAATGTGGCACAGGGTGCTGCGGCACTGGCGTTATCTTTAAAGACAAAGAATCAGAAAACCCGTTCCGTTGCATTGCCGGCATCCTTATCCGCATTCCTTGGAATTACGGAGCCTGCGATCTTCGGTGTGAATTTAAGATATGTGAAACCGTTTATTGCAGGATGTATCGGTGGTGCTGCTGGTGGTCTTGTGGCAGGCATCATGCACGTAGGAGCAAGTGCATACGGTATTACCGGAGTCTTTGGATTCCTGATCACCACAGACTGTACTCTGGGATATCTGCTGGATATGGTAGTAGCGGCAGGAGTAGCATTTACCCTTTCCTGGATCTTATACCGGGAGAAGTCAGAGGAGCAGACAGAGACAGTACAGGAGATTTCCGAGACAGAGAAAAATGAAGATACCACAAACGTAGAAAAAACAGATTCCAAACAGGAGGACAAAGCAGTTTACAGTCCTCTGGAAGGAAAATTGATCCCTATGACAGAGGTGCCGGATGAGACATTTGCTTCCAAGGCACTGGGAGACGGTGTGGCAGTCATCCCGGAGAAGGGATGTGTTTATGCTCCGTTCGATGGAGAGGTAGAGATGGTTTACGATACGAAGCATGCAATCGGTCTTGTCCGGGAGGATGGCATGGAAGTCCTGATCCATGTGGGGATCAATACAGTGGAGCTTGGCGGAAAGTATTATACAGCAAAGGTTTCCAACGGACAGAAGATCAAAAAGGGCGATCTGCTGCTGGAGTTTGATATGGATGAGATCGCAAAGGCAGGATATTCTCTGGTGACACCAGTGATCATTACAAACAGTGATGAGTATGAGGATTTAACTCTCAGGGAGCATGGTCAGGTGAAGCCGGGAGATCAGATCATAACCGGTTAATGTAAAAATACGAAAGGGACGGAAAGTTGTTTTTGGAAAGGCGTGGTGATTATGAAAACAACAGAAATGCTGGCGGAGGAAATGCCTCTCACACAGAGAAAAGAAGAATTAAAAAAGATGGCGGCTGCATATGAAAGACAGCATGCACCGCAGGTAGAACTGCAGGATCAGAG
>JBNMJP010000210.1:0-3770 GCA_050873905.1 Jutongia sp.
GGAGCTTAGAAGCAGCTCCTTAAAAGGGAAATATATTTATGCATCCAGGCAGGAACTGGCCGATGCGAGCCTGGGGCTGAGTGCGCTGGTGACCTTTATCGGTCTGTATCTTGGTATCGTATTTCTGATGGCGGGGGCCGCAATTCTCGCGTTAAAGGAGCTTTCAGAGAGTGCGGATAATGTGGAGCGTTACCGGATGCTTCGAAAGCTTGGCGTGGAAAATAAAATGTTAAACGGCGCATTGTTTAAGCAGATCGTGATCTTCTTTCTCTGTCCGCTTTTACTTGCCATGATCCATTCTTATTTTGGAATGCGGTTTGCTGTTGATGTCCTGTCTTATGTGGTACAAAAGGATCAGCTTTTTTCTTCTACACTGCTTACGGCGGCTGTCATTGCGGTAATCTATGGTGGTTACCTGATCATTACCTATTTCAGCAGCAAATCCATTGTCCGGGAATAAGATAGAACTAAAAAGATAATCTATAATAACAGCAACAGAAGTATAACCCGGAAGTAAGCCTGCTTCCAGAATCTGGAGGATTGCAATGTACTTTGTCCTGGTGCTATAATAAGAGCATGAAAGAACGAACTTATATTGCCATTGACCTGAAATCATTCTATGCATCGGTGGAATGTGTGGAGCGGGGACTGAATCCTCTGACGACACATCTGGTAGTTGCCGATGCCAGCAGAACAGAGAAAACAATATGTCTGGCGGTCTCGCCGTCCCTGAAAAGCTATGGGATATCGGGACGTGCCAGACTTTTTGAGGTGGTTCAGAGGGTAAAGGAGATCAACCGGGAGAGAAGAAGAAAGGCACCGGGACACCGGCTGGAGGGAAGCTCTGTTCTGGCACAGGAGCTGGAAGAAGATCCGTGTCTTGCGGTGGATTATATTGCGGCTCCGCCGAGAATGGCATATTACATGGAGTACAGCACAAGGATTTATGATATTTACCTGAAATACGTGGCTCCCGAGGATATGCATGTCTATTCGGTGGATGAGGTATTTATGGATGTTACGGATTATCTGGAAACATATCAGAAAACGCCAAGGGAGCTGGCTGCGACTATTATACAGGATGTGCTGGAAACCACTGGGATCACTGCGACAGCGGGCATTGGAACGAACCTTTATCTTTGCAAGATCGCAATGGATGTGGAGGCAAAGCATATTGAACCGGATGAGAACGGGGTGCGGATCGCCCAGTTAGATGAAATGAGCTACCGGCGGAACCTGTGGACACATCAGCCCATTACGGATTTCTGGCGGGTGGGACCGGGATATGCCAGAAAGCTTGCACAGGCGGGGTTATATACCATGGGAGACGTGGCACGATGCTCCATCGGGAAGGCGGGGGAGTATTATAATGAGGATCTGCTCTACAAGCTGTTTGGAGTGAATGCAGAGCTTCTGATCGATCATGCCTGGGGCTGGGAACCCTGCACAATCGCACAGATCAAAAGCTACCGGCCGTCCACCAACAGTCTGGGATCGGGGCAGGTGTTGTCGTGTCCTTATGACTGGGAAAAGGCAAGGCTTGTGGTCAAGGAGATGACGGATCTTCTGGTGCTGGAATTGGTGGATAAAGGTCTTGTGACGGATCAGATGGTACTGACAGTAGGGTATGATGTGGATAATCTGCGGCAGGATTCGAAGAAGCGGTACCGTGGGGAGGTGACCACAGACCGTTATGGCCGCAAAATACCGAAGCATGCCCACGGTACAGGTAATCTTGACAGAAAGACCTCGTCTACTCACCTGATCATGGAGGCGGTTCTGTCATTATATGATGATATTGTCAATCCAAAGCTTATGATCCGGAGGATCAATATCACGGCAAACCATGTGATCCCGGAGGCGGATGCTGCACAGGAAACACAGTTTGAGCAGCTCAGTTTGTTTGAGGATGTTAAGCAGGAGGAGCTTCGCAAACAGCAGGAGGAGCAGGAGCTTGCCAGAGAGAAGCGGATGCAGCATGCAGTGATCGATATCAAAAAGAAATTTGGCAAAAATGCAATTCTTAAGGGGATGAACCTAGAGGAGGGAGCAACCGCCAGAAACAGGAATAATCAGATTGGAGGACACCGGGCATGACAGAGTTTCGAAGGGAAGCGGCAAATACACAAAACACATTTCCCTATGAAGATATCATAAATCTGCCCCATCATCGTTCTGAGACGCATCCTCATATGTCTATGGAGGAGCGGGCGGCGCAGTTTTCTTCTTTTGCCGCATTAACCGGACATAAGGAGGCTGTACAGGAGAAGGCGCGGCGTACCAGCAGAAGGCTGGAACTGGATGAGGACCAAAAGGCGCGGCTGGACGAAAAGCTGCAGGAGCTTTGCAGTGAGGAGGCAAAAGGCCGGGAGACAGAGTTTACTGTTTTTTATCCCGATGATAAAAAAAGCGGCGGCTCTTATGAAAAGGTCCGTGGGGTGTTGAAGCGAATCGATGCCTATGAAAAAGTGATCTGGCTGGAGGACGGAAAAAGCCTTAAAATATCGGATATTATTGACATTCAGTGAGTGGAAAAAGGTGTGGGTGTAATTGACGATTTTGTGAAAAAATGATATGATAAATGTAAAGAAGGGAGGCGGAAATAATGGAAAAACAATGGATTATTTCAATCAGCAGAGAGTACGGAACAGGTGGACATAAGATTGCAGAAAAGCTTGCCCAGATATTTGACTTTCCGGTTTATGATCGTGAACTGTTAGATAATGTGTTCGGAGATGAGGCAAATGTAGAGGAATGGCGAGAGTGCGATGAAATGCCTGCACCATTGGCATTTTCCAAGAAGTTTTCCGGCACGAAGAATTCGTCAGAGTACACACTGGCGAAACGTCAGTTTAATTATCTGCGAAAGAAAGCCAACGAAGGTGGTTCTTTTGTTGTGGTAGGTCGTTGTTCGGAGTACATTCTCAAGGATTACGAGGGACTGATACCGATTTTCATTCTAGGAGATGAGGATGTCAAGGTAAAGCAGGTTATGGAGAGCCGTAATTTCACAGAAAAGGAAGCAAAGGCAGCGCTGGCCCGTCACAATAGATTGAGAAAGAGATATCACAACAGCTACTGTGAGGGCAAATGGGGAGACTCCAGATGCTATGATATCTGTATCAACAGCAGCCGTTTAGGCTTTGATGGTACAGTGAAGTTCCTGGAGGAATATATCCGGGAAAGAATGAAACAGGGCTGATACAACGTAAATTAAGATTTTGACATATCAATGATTTGTTGTATCAGGGAACGTATAAGGAGACTGCCGGTTTGTTACTGCTTTGGGCGATAACATTCCGGCAGTCGTTGTGTTCAAGCTTTATATAAAGAAAACAGGAGAGAACAGATGACAAAGAAGCAGAGAGCATTAGAGATCATAGAACGGTTAAAAAAAGAATATCCGGATGCGGCATGTACGCTGGATTACGAGGAGGCATGGAAGCTGCTGGTCAGCGTGCGTCTGGCAGCCCAGTGTACCGACGCCCGCGTGAATGTGATCGTAAAAGGGCTGTTTGAAAAATACCCGGATGTCAATGCGCTGGCGGAGGCAGAGGTCAGTGATATTGAGGAGATTGTGCGTCCCTGCGGGCTTGGTAAAAGCAAGGCGAGGGATATCAGTGCCTGTATGAAGATGCTGCGGGATGAGTATGAAGGAAAAGTGCCTGATGATTTTGATGCACTTTTGAAGCTGCCGGGAGTCGGGCGCAAAAGTGCCAATCTGATCATGGGGGATGTCTTTGGCAAGCCCGCCATTGTGACAGATACCC
>JBNMJP010000211.1:0-3742 GCA_050873905.1 Jutongia sp.
CATCCATTACAAAATAATTTTTTCTCTGCCATCTTTATCCTCCCGTCCTCCACAGCCAGACCACTGCTGCTTCATTTTCTTTTCTTACAAAAAGTATATCCTGTCCCGGCATCTCTGTATAGTGGAAAACAAAGGAAGAACGCGTAAAAAATTTTCCCGCCGCAGCTTAATGATTTATAAAATAATGTTACAGAATTTTCTGCATGATCACGGCATGCTCCTGCGGATCCCTGTAGTAATTTTTACGAAGGGATATTTTATTAAATCCTATTTTAATATACAATCCAATAGCTGCTTCGTTGCTCTCACGCACCTCCAGCAGGATCTGTTCTGCTCCCTTGCCGGTGCATTCTTTAAATGCACGTTCCAAAAGTGCCTCCGCGATCCCCTCCCGGCGGTGAGACGGATCCACAACGATATTGCACAGATCTGCCGTCTCAAAAGAACACCAGAGTACACAGCTTCCCACAACAGCATCATCCTGTAACGCAATCAGATAAATCTTATCCTCATCCTGCAGATGCTCCGTATAATCCTGTTCACTCCAGGGATGAGCAAAATTATCTCTCTGCAATGCTGCCACAGCTGCCGTTTCCGATTTTTCCATATGTTTAATTTGCATTTAATTTCTCTTCTCTTTCTCGCTCCGCCTGGGATTTACGCAGGTAAACCGGTCTGTGCTCTGCGGCAGTTTCTATCCTGCCTTGATGATAATAACGCTCTCCCAACGCTGCCACCGCTGCTGCCCTCTGTCTCGACAAATGACAAGGTGCAAACTGATACTCATTGACGATCTCCTCCCGGATGATCTCCTCATAGACCGGCACGCCGTCTCCAAGGAAATGAACTTTTACCGGGTATTTTGCCAGTTCCTTCAATAAATCATGAATATCCATGGCACACTGATCGATCACAGAAATCAGTTCTCCCTCCCGCATCTCATAAACTCCGGTATAAACCTGATTTCTCCGTGCATCCATAATGGGACAGATAAATCCGTCTGCCTCTGCAAGCTGATATGCCAGTCCCTCCAGCGTCGGCACCGGAATGATCGGCTTGTCCAGCACAAGTCCCAGTCCCTTTACGGTTGCCGATCCGATCCGGAGTCCGGTAAAGGAGCCCGGTCCCGCAGCCACTGCTATGGCATCCAGCTCCTCCAGAGGAATCCCTGCGTAATCCACAACCTCCTTTATCATAGGAAGTAATGTCTGGGAATGGGTCTGCTTATTATTTACTGTAAACTCTGCCACGATCGCATCCCCTGATAATATCGCTGCCGATGCCACCAGACCGGAACTGTCCACGCCTAATATCTTCATTTTCCATCACGCCTTTCTAGTTAAATCATCTTTTAATCATTGTTATTTTTCTGTAATCAAATCCTTTTTCCAATACCTTTTCTATCCGAATCTCCGTCACATGTTCCGGAATCAGCTCTTCAATAAGAGAAGCCCACTCGATCAGGCAGACTCCCTTTCCAAAGAAATAATCCTCATAACCAATCTCATCCATTTCCTCCGGATCCCCAATGCGGTATACATCAAAATGATACAGCGGAAGTCTTCCCTGCTCATATATCTGCATGATCGTAAAGGTCGGGCTGCTGATGGGTTCCTCGATTCCAAGACCTTTGCCGAATCCCTTTGTGAATACTGTTTTCCCTACACCTAAATCACCATTTAACAGCACGATATCTCCCGGTTTACAATTTTCCCCCAGTCTTTTTCCCAGTTCATAAGTATCCTGTTCCCGTAAGCTTTCTATCACCTCTGTCATGAATGCTCCTCCTGATCCTTCTCCTCGTCCTGATGTTTGTCCGCCTCTGCCGGATCATAATCCGCATATTCCTTTACCTTTGCCGCTGCAAAGGCCTTGATCTCCTCAAACTCCGTGCCACACTGATCCTGCGGAAAAATAAAGGCCCTGACCGGAGACATATACAAGTACACAGCCTTCGCCGTACAGGTGATCTTACGGACATCATACCATTTTACCGCCGCCTCCTGCTCTCCCTGGGAAACTGTGATTCCCTCCGGCGACAATACATAATGAAGCTTTGAATTGATGTTCTTATTCTGCCTTGCCTGCGCCTTTGATTTTGAATAAAGCATCACCGGCTGAACGATCGTAAACAGACAACCAATGATAAATAATGCGATCCGTGCCGTGGTATCCATCGCACCAAAGCGAAGCACCAGAATAAACCAGCAGGAAAGGCTGATCACCACACCGAAAATTCCTGATATATTTCCATATGCGTGTCTCATGGAGAATGCATACAGATCTCCCGCTGTCAGCTCTACGTCAAACGCTATTTCCTTCATAAATGATCTCCTGTTCTTTCTTACTTATTCTTATACCAGCACAACGATTCATTATTCGTTGTACTAGCATTATAGCAGAATATAGCGAAAAAACAATATATACAAAACCTCCGTCATATGTTATCTTTAAAATCAGGAAACACTTTATGGGTTTAATATATGCAAAAACAAGGGTTATCGTATCTGCATTTCAGACATTGCAGATACCAAAAGGGGGATTTTTATGATGGATATTACAAATATGAGTATAGACGATATCCGCGAACAGGTGGAAAAGCAGATCGACTTCGACCGGCTTGAGGAGCTAAATGCCCATCTCGAGAGGGATATTCGGAGCATTCTTGACTCCTGCGGATTATATTACCGGATCTTTTCACGCGTAAAAACGAAAAGCTCCATCAGTAAAAAGCTTTATAACGGAAAATACGGCACCGAAAAGAACCCGAAAAAAGTACAGGATCTTATCGGTCTGCGTATTGTTCTTTACTATTCGGATGATCTGAGCATTGGCCGTGAAATTATGGAAAAAACTTTCCTGCGTACCGGAACCTGGTCACGAAACGATTTCAACGCAGCGGAGTTTCGTGCCACGAAGATCAACGGCGTATTCCGCCTGCCTTCCGATCATTTTAAATTATATACCAGTGAACTGTGGGATCTTCCCATTGATACAACCTTTGAGATCCAATTCCGCACGGTATTCTTTGAAGGCTGGCACGAGATTGAACATGATATGCGCTACAAAAGTCTTCTGCCAGATGACAAATTTTGGGAAAACAGTGAAGACCTTTCCCGGATCCTGCACTGCATCCTCGCCAATCTGGAGTTATCAGACTGGTCTCTGGTGCAGCTTTTTGAGCACCTTTCCTATAACCATTATCAAAACGGAAACTGGGATCTGATGCTGAAAAGCCACTTTCGGCTGCGCATGGAAGATAAGGAACCACTTTCTCCTGCGATCACAGCACTTTTCGATCAGGACCGCCGTCTGGCGAAACAATTCTTCAAATGCGAAAAAATTGTATTGGTTCGCGAATTGTTAAAGCAGGATTATATTCCAAAGATCACCTTCGACCTGATCATCCGTCTGCTCAATGAAAGTGTCGTACATGATGCCCGCATCACAGCATATTATCAGGAGCATGATCCATTGGCAGTCAAAACACCGGTACCGGTCCGTCAGGCATTAAAGCCTTTGGACAGCAATACTCTGTTCCATTTGGAAATTCCACTTTTGCACAAGCCTGTGCGAGAGCTTAAAACAGAATTTAACAACGCATCCCATATTATTTACCGATGGATCCGGTATAAACTAAGCTATATCTTTCCGGATCTTCCGGCCGAGGCCGAAACGCTGCACCGCCACCTGCCCGGTTATGACATCAAGTGTACCTGGAATGCCGAACAATATATTATGG
>JBNMJP010000212.1:0-3714 GCA_050873905.1 Jutongia sp.
AAAAGTGCTTTCTTATCAGGATCGGGTGGCTGCCACCCCCTCCGGCACCGAAGGATGATCATTAAACTTTGAAACACAAAACAAAATAAGGGGAGGATTTATTTCAAATGGAAATAGATTCTCCCCTATAAGTGTTTCTATATACAGCTTACCCCCCCACACGTTCCACATGTTCCCATCATATTGTTTATTCAACAGCTTATCTGTTTTTTCTCTAATGAAATTTGAGCCATCTTCACAGCATCTTCTTTTGTATCAGCCGCTCCCATAAATCCTGTCGCGTGACAGAATCTTGCCGTCTCTACACCACTGACAGACGGAAGTTCCTTTGGATCACATCCCCACCATTCCTGTGGAAAATCACAGACAAGACTGCGGTCTTCTTTTGACTTTGGCACCCCCTGCACGCTGTACCCACCACGATTTGACGGATATACCGTAAACCGGTAACCACTTCCGATCACGTCCCGTTTCCATGGTACATAACACGGCAGGATCAGGATTTCGCCATCGCTCTCCTCCATCGCTTTTTTCACTACATCCGATGCCCGGCGAAGTCCCTGGATACTCTCTATATATCGAATCAGGATTTTTTCTGCAAATGCCTCTGCCTCCCAGAACCGATCATCATAAGAAGCATCTGAATCCCATCCCGGATTAAACTTTTCCATCAGTTCCGACAGAGTATTATCTGAACCGGTATTATCAGATTCATCCAAAGGCTGAATAAACTTCTCATCAAAATCAGCCGCCTCCTCCTCTGTCAGAAAGCAGGTACCAAACTCTCTCCAAAGAAGTCCAAATGCCGCATATGGCACGCCATTTTCACGGATTTCTTTGTCCTGCTGATGGTGATCATACTTCCCTCTTCCGATATCATATACAATGCCATCGAAATCCGCCGGGACATCAAAGCCTCTGTCCACCTCAATAGATGGATTCAGTAATCGCAAAAGTGCTGTCGAAAATACATCATCCGCATGAAACTTCGCTCCATGGGTAAAACCATGATCCGGCACAATACCGGCAATTTCCTTTTCAAATTCTATCATAATTATAATGTCCTTTTACAGCATTGCTTCCAGCGACTCACGGACTGCCTTGATAAATCCCTCACTGTTTAATACCGTCACATCCTTCATACTGGTGATCAGTGCCAGATCCTTTGTCATCTTTCCACTCTCAATCGTAGAAAGTGTTGCTTTCTCTAGCTTATCGGCAAATGCCATCAACTCTGGAATATTGTCCAGCTCACCACGCTTACGAAGAGCACCTGTCCATGCAAAGATTGTTGCTACAGAGTTCGTGGATGTCTCTTCGCCCTTCAGATGCTTATAATAATGTCTCTGAACGGTTCCGTGGGCAGCCTCATACTCATATACACCGGAAGGAGATACCAGAACGGAGGTCATCATTGCCAGAGAACCACATGCAGAGGAAACCATATCACTCATAACATCTCCGTCGTAGTTCTTGCATGCCCAGATAAATCCACCCTTTGCCTTCATAACGCGGGCAACGGCATCATCGATCAGAGTATAGAAATACTCAATGCCTGCTGCCTCAAACTTCTCCTTGTATTCTTTATCATAGATATCCTGGAAAATATCCTTAAAATTATGATCATAAATCTTTGAAATGGTATCCTTGGTTGCAAACCACAGATCCTGCTTTGTGTCCAGTGCATAGTTAAAACATGCCTTTGCAAAGCTTGTGATAGATTTATCGGTATTGTGGATACCCTGAATAATACCCGGTCCATCAAACTCCTGAATCGTCTGGCGGATCTCTTTACCATCTGCTCCGGTAAATACAAGCTCAGCCTTGCCTGCACCCGGTACCTTGATCTCTGTATTTTTGTAAACATCTCCATAGGCATGACGTGCCAGTGTGATCGGCTTCTCCCAGTTCTTTACGCAAGGCTCAATGCCCTTCACCTGAATCGGGGCACGGAAAACGGTACCGTCCAATGCTGCACGGATCGTACCATTTGGAGACTTCCACATTTCCTTCAGATTATACTCCGTCATACGAGCCGCATTTGGTGTGATCGTTGCACATTTTACAGCAACACCATACTTCTTGGTTGCCTCTGCAGAGTCGATCGTCACCTGATCATTTGTCTCATTACGGTACTCCAGTCCGAGATCGTAATACTCTGTCTTCAGATCAATAAAAGGAAGAAGCAGCTCATCCTTGATCATTTTCCAGAGAATTCTGGTCATCTCGTCGCCATCCATCTCCACTAACGGTGTCTTCATCTCGATCTTTGCCATGTCATTATCCTCCATTTTGCAATATGTATGCCGGATTTATCAAAAATCTCCGGCAATTGTTTCGTATACTGATGCACATGTATGCATTAAAACATCACTCCTTTTCACTATACCATAAAAAAGCATGATACACAAACCTCTTTCCGGAGATTTCCGAATTTTCCGTGATGTTTACCGGAAAAAATATATATTTTCGTGCAATGTTCCAAAAAAACAGAATCTCTATTGACCTTTGCACTGCGTGGTGTTATACTCCAGACACTTTACAATATTTCTCCCCCAACAAGGAGGGAGTTTTCTATGAAACATTCATTATTACTGAGACGATATCTTCTCGTCACACTCACGATACTGTTAATCATCCTGGAACTTTTCCATATCTCTGTGATCCCCTGCAGTGCTGCTGCCAGATCCACAGGAAAAACGACTGCCAGGCCAAAAATCACCTTAAACACCAAACGAATATCTATGGAAAACGGAAACAGCTTCGCACTTCAGGCATCGGTTTCCAATGGTATGCTTCCTGTATATCGCAGCAATAAAAAAAGCGTTGCTGTTGTTGACAGCAACGGAATCGTCACTGCAAGCAAACCGGGGACTGCTGTAATATCCGTGAAAGCCGGCAAAACAACGGTCAACTGCCGTGTCACCGTTAAAAAGCCTGTGATCAAACTGAATCACATCTACGCCAAACTATTCCGGTGTCAGCAGATCCAGTTGACGGCCAATGTGTCTTCCGGGATCCAGCCATCCTGGAAATCCAGCCGGTCCCGCGTGGCAACCGTAAACGACAACGGTCTGGTATGCGCCCAGAAGCATGGTACCACAATCATTACCGCCAAAGCGGACGGTGTCACCAAAACCTGTGAGATTGAAGTAGCATCTCCAACGATTCGCATATCTTCCACTTCTCTCACCATGAAAGCAGGAGAAACACGTACACTCGATTATATGGTCTCCAGTGGCAATGCACCACTGATCAAATCAAACAAGCCAAACATCGTTCAGGTGGATCAGCTCGGCAATCTTACCGCCCGAAGTGCAGGAACTGCTGTCATTTCCTTTACAGAGGATGGCACGAAAGAAACCTGTACGATCCGGGTTCTGAAATAGCATACATTATTTATCCCAAAAACAATTCATTTTAAGAACAGAGGGAGAAATATTGTAAGGTATCTTTTTTCTTAACGTCATATAAATCAGTCCGCTTGTAAACACACTGTAAATCCGCTATACTACAATCAGGAAGGCGGTGAAGGGATGGAAGAAATGACAGAAAAAGAGTTGATTACTGTATTGGAGGATTTTTATGAGTGAAGAAAAGAGTATGAAAGACTATGAGAATGAGTTGGAACGTTCCTTTCAGGTACTGCGCGAGGGCGATATCCTGGATGTGACCGTGATCGGTGTTTCCGACACAGAGGTAACGGTTGATCTG
>JBNMJP010000213.1:0-3700 GCA_050873905.1 Jutongia sp.
ATTTAATGCATCATTCATTCCACGAAGATACTTGATCAGAAGTTCCACTTTTTCATCATCATTACTGCCTCCAAGCTTCATGAAATCTGCGATTTCTCCATAACGTTCCTTCGCTGTCGGATCCTTTGCATTAAACGCAATAACCTTTGGCAGATACATGGCATTGGCCGCGCCGTGGATAATATGTGCGCCATAATCCGCAAAAGCAGCTCCTGTCTTGTGTGCCATGGAATGTACAATACCAAGAAGTGCGTTGGAGAATGCCATACCGGCAAGACACTGTGCATTGTGCATGTTATCTCTCTTCTCCATGTCTCCTTCATAGGAACCCACGAGATCTCTCTGGATCATTTTGATCGCATGAAGTGCCAGCGGATCTGTATAATCACAATTTGCTGTGGAAACATACGCCTCGATCGCATGAGTCATGGCATCCATACCGGTATGTGCCACCAGCTTCTTCGGCATCGTCTCCGCAAGCTCCGGATCCACGATCGCAACATCCGGTGTGATCTCAAAGTCAGCAATCGGATACTTAATACCCTTTTCATAATCCGTAATAATGGAGAATGCCGTCACCTCGGTTGCCGTTCCTGATGTAGATGAGATTGCGCAGAACTTTGCCTTGGTACGAAGCTTCGGCAGACCGAACACCTTGCACATATCCTCAAAGGTTACATCCGGGTACTCATACTTGATCCACATTGCCTTGGCAGCATCGATCGGTGAACCTCCACCCATAGCAACAATCCAGTCCGGCTGAAACTCCTGCATCTTTGCCGCCCCTTTCATAACCGTATCTACGGACGGATCCGGCTCAATTCCCTCGATCAGATCAACCTCCATACCCGCTTCCTTCAGGTAACCAATCGCCTTGTCCAGAAAACCGTTTCTCTTCATAGAGCCACCGCCCACGCAGATGATCGCTTTCTTTCCTTCAAAATCCTTCAGAGCCTCCAGCGCCCCCTTGCCATGATACAGATCTCTTGGTAACGTAAACCTTGCCATAATCATTTACCTCCTTTAAAATCTGACAATTACATCGATGTAATCGATTTGTCGTACAATTTGATGACTCTATTTTACACCTGATGAGATATTTCATCAACAGAGAATCTATGGAAATATATGAAAGATTTGTAAAGATATGACCCACTTTATGGAGTAATCTTCCTTGAATCACAAAATGTATTCTGATAGAATATGTGACATGAAACAATCTTAGACTTAGAATCCACTTAGTTAGCAAACCAATAATTAATAACTATAAATGAACACTCGGAAATGAGGATTACTATGAATAATTATAAACTTCTCCTGCAGTACGACGGTACCCGTTACAGCGGCTGGCAGAAGCAGGGAAATACAGACAATACCATACAGGCAAAGCTGGAAACTATTGCCGGGAAGCTCACCGGTACACCAACTGATGTCAACGGCTCCGGCCGGACAGATGCCGGTGTCCATGCTTTGGGACAGGTGGCAAATTTCCGCAGTGAGAAAAACCTTGCTGATACGAACTATGTCCGGGATTATTTTAATCATGCACTTCCTATGGACATCCGTGTCATTTCCGTAGAGGAAGTCCCGACTCGCTTCCATGCCAGACTCAATGCGACGGAAAAGCACTACCGCTATGTGATCGACAATGCAGTAGTGCCAGATGTATTTGAACGCCGCTATGCTGCCAGGATCCCGGCGGAACATGAGCCACGTATTCCTTATGATATGGAAGAGATGCGAAAAGCTGCCGCATATCTAATGGGGGAACATGATTTTAAAAGTTTTTGCGATAACCGCCACATGAAAAAATCCACTGTCCGTACGATCCGGGATATCCGGATCGCCAACGATAACGACCGGATCACTCTGGATTTCTACGGCAATGGATTTTTATATCATATGGTACGTATCCTGACCGGAACACTCCTTGAGGTAGGAAGCGGTCAGAGATCCGCCGGGGATATTCCCCGCATCCTGCAGTCACTTAACCGCAGGGAGGCAGGATTTACCGCACCGGCACTGGGTCTGTTTTTGGTGGAGGTAATGTACTGACAGAATTTCCACCCTATTTTCCCTGCATTTTCCCCATAATTTCTTCCAACAGCTTTCCTGCCACTTCCTCCTTGGATTGCAGTGGCAGCTCTGTGGCACCGTCTGCTGTGATCAGTGTTACCACATTGGTATCACCGCCAAATCCGGCACCCTGCACCTTGAGATTATTGGCAACGATCATATCCACGTTCTTTTTCGTCAGCTTCTGGCGGGAGTTTTCCAGCATATTCTGTGTTTCCATAGAAAAGCCACAAAGGAACTGTCCCTCTCTGCGGTGCTCTCCCAGCCATCCGAGAATATCCTTCGTGCGGGTCAGTGCAATGGCATTATCCCCATCCTTCTTTTTGATCTTTTCGGTTGCTGTGGTGACAGGCGTATAATCCGCAACCGCAGCCGCCTTGATAATAATATCCTGTTCCTGCGCCCGGCTGGTCACGGCATCGAACATATCTGCCGCACTTGTCACCGGCACCACATCCACAAACATCGGCGGGTCGATCGCAACAGGACCGGTCACCAGCGTTACCTGCGCCCCCCGAAGCATTGCCTCCCGTGCAATAGCATATCCCATCTTTCCGGTGGAATGATTGGTAATATAACGAACCGGATCAATCGCTTCCACAGTAGGACCTGCTGTTACAAGAACACGCTTCCCTGCCATAATCTTCTCGCAGGCAGCTTCTTTCAAAATATACTGTAACAGGATATCCTCGGACGGCAGCTTTCCGGCTCCGACGTCATGACATGCCAGCAAACCGACTGCCGGTTCGATGATCTCCATCCCGTAATGTTTTAATTTTTTAAGATTGTCCTGGACGATGGGGTTCTCATACATAGCCGTATTCATCGCCGGAGAAATGATCTTTTTGCAGCGGCATGCCATAACCGTTGTGGTCAGCATATCATCTGCAATGCCATTGGCAAGCTTACCGATCACATTGGCAGAGGCAGGTGCGATCAGAACCACATCCGCCTGCTTGGCCAGAGCCACATGCTCTACACTGTACTGAAAATTGCGGTCAAATGTATCGATCAGACACTTGTGGCTTGTCAGCGTCTCAAATGTCGTTGGATGAATAAAATTGGTGGCATTCTGTGTCATAAGCACCTGCACATCTGCATGAAGCTTTACCAGCATACTTGCGAGATTTGCAATTTTATAAGCGGCAATACTGCCTGTCACACCCAGTACGATTGTTTTTCCCTTTAACATGTCCATTTCTCCTTGCTGTATAAACTGTCCTGTTTTTAGGACAGCTTATCGTGATATAAATACAACATCCCGATCAGATCTTTTCAGCCTTACGATAACTGTCCGTGCTTTTCATAATTTGTCACACGGCTGATATGATTTTGTTCATCGACAAAAACTACCTTCGGCTTGTGATCCTTTGCTTCCTCCGGCGTCATCTGGCAATAGCACATAATGATCACATGATCTCCTACCTGTGCCTGTCTTGCCGCCGCTCCGTTCAGGCAGATCATGCCGCTGCCCGGCTCTCCGGCAATGGTATATGTCTCAAAGCGGTTACCGTTTTCCACATCGACGATCTGAACCAGTTCATATTCCAGAATCCCAGCCTGCTCCATCAACTCCGGATCTACAGTAATACTTCCTACATAATTAAGCTCCGCCTGCTGTACC
>JBNMJP010000214.1:0-3694 GCA_050873905.1 Jutongia sp.
ACCATGCATGATAAAACGCTGCAGCTGATTGGCAGAAGGCATACGGTAGGGCAGGCAGTAGACGCTTACCATATGGCAAGAGAGCTTGGTTTTGACAATATTAATATGGATATTATTTTAGGGCTTCCGGGTGAGGATGAGGCAGATGTGGCAGAGACGATCCGCCAGATCGAGGCACTTTCGCCGGATTCTCTGACAGTACATTCGCTGGCGATCAAACGGGCTTCCAGACTGCGCCGCTATATGGACGAGCATCAGGTATTTTCCATCCACAATACGGATGAAACGATGGAGATCGCAGCAGAGGGCGCACGCATGCTTTCCATGCAGCCTTATTATCTCTACCGGCAGAAAAATATGTCCGGTAACTTTGAAAACGTGGGCTATGCACGGGACGGAAAATATGGCATATACAATATTCTGATCATGGAGGAACTGCAGACGATCGTAGCCCTCGGTGCAGGCAGCATTACAAAACGTGTCTTCCCGGACGGACGGATCGAGCGGTGTGATAATGTGAAGGATGTTGCACTGTATATAGAAAAGATTGATGAAATGATCGCGCGGAAAAAGAAGCTGTTTGCGGAAGAATAGTTCACTTTTCAATAAAATATTGTAATGTGTTATGGAAAAATGAGTGATAAAGAATTTGAAACATTAGACTTAGAAAGTGCAGAGTAGATAAGGGCTGTATACAGATGGCATAATGCTAATCTGTATGCAGCTTTTTGATTTATAGGAAATTTCTGGCTTTGCAGCAGGTACCTTTGATCGTGATGCCTTCCAGTAATTTTTACAGATACCCTTGACATTCTCAAAAATGAGAATATAATATTTGCAGAGAATGTTTTAAGGAGCGATAGCATTATGGAGATGGCGGAGATTGTAATGAATCCTGTTCGGCAGCGGATTTTTCAGTATTTTTTGCTTCATGAAACCGGCACGGTCAAGGAGATCAGAAAAGCCCTGCCCGATGTTTCCAGTGCAAGCCTGTATCGGCACATAAAGATTCTTACAGATAGTACGATTCTTATGGTTGTGGGCGAAAATCGAATTCGCGGTACCGTTGAAAGTGTTTACCAATTAAACAAAGATGCTATGGCGACGGAAGATGAAAACGGAAATGCGGTGCAGATGTCACTGCTCAGTATCTGTGCAGCATTTGCGAAGTATTTTTCCAGTGGCAAGGCTGATCCCAAGAAGGATATGCTGCTGTTTACAAACTGCACGCTGCTACTGACGGACGAGGAGTTTTCGGGTTTCCTTACGGAAATCAATCAGATCGCGGTCAAGTACATGAAAAAAGAGGCAGTGGAAGGCAGCAAAACACGGCAGATCACACTCATCTCTGCCCCATCGAACGAATAGGTGATGATTATGGAAAAACAAGGGGAATGGCTGCTATGCCCGCATTGTCATGGGAAGACCCGTGTGTGGCTGCGAGAAGATACCGTTCTTCAGAATTATCTTCTCTTCTGCCCAAAGTGCAAGCAGGAAACACTCATTGATTTACGACAATTTCATATAACGCTTTTGAAACAGACAGACGCTAAGACGCAGAGCTGAATTTGATGTGAGATCGAGTTCGTTCTGCGTTATTTTTATTATTAGGGGGTATTCATTATGAAGAAACTATCAAAATATTTGCTTTGGGCATTTGGAGCCGCATGGGTTTTTCAAATCATTGCCGGTGTCCTATATCGCAAAGGAAACAGCATGGGTTATTCCGTAGTGCTGGCAGTGTCTATGTTTGCTCCGCTGCTCGCGGCTGTTCTATCGGGAGCGGGAATACGAAGAATTGGCTGGAAGCCACATATAAAGGGAAACATCCGCTGGATTCTCTTTGCGTGGTTTGTTCCGGCAATCTTGGGAATGATTGGAGCCGGACTATACTTTCTGCTTGTCCCTAATGCTTTGGATACCACTTTCGCATATGCCTGCACATTATTGGGAAATGAAGGACTAGCCCAGCTGGAGAGCAATGGTCTTTCTGTTCAGATGTATGCAGTCATCAGTACAGTATCTGCAATTACACACGCTCCATTTGTGAATATGCTGTTTGCCATTGGAGAGGAAGCTGGCTGGAGAGGAACGATGTACCCAATTCTGAAAGAACATTTCGGTATTGTAAAAGGCCGGTTGATCGGTGGCACTGTCTGGGGTGTTTGGCATTGGCCCATCATGCTGCTTGCCGGGTATGAGTATGGAACGAGCTATTGGGGCGCTCCGGTGACGGGACTACTGCTGTTCTGCGTCATTACGATTGCAATGGGGATCTTGTTTGACTTCCTCTATGAGAAGACAAACTGCATCTGGGTTCCGGCGCTCTGTCACGGTGCAATCAATGCCTTTGCCGGTGTTCCGATGCTTTTCCTGAATCCGGCTTACGCTGACAAACTTCTCCTGGGGCCGTTGATGATTGGAGTGATAAGCGGCTTGCCACTTATGCTGACAGCCTTCATCCTTTCCATACGGGAAAAGAATACGATCATGAAAGCGAGGTAACACGATGTACCATCCAAGATTAAGAGGAAACCACTATGATATGGGCCGGCACTATGGAGAGCTGCTTGTAAAATCAGGTGTTGATCTATCTCCTGTGATTATCATACCGGAGCAACAGACCACATTTGGACTTTCCTGCCTCCCTATCTACGAGCAATACCTTCCCGGTATCATGCAGGAAGTCCGCGGATTTGCCGATGGTTTGGGGCAGCGCTATGAAGCGGTAGCCTGCTGGCTGGCTGCCCTGTATTGTTTTGAGAGCGATCATGGGTGCAGTGTATTCGCTGTGCGCAGCGGCGAGCATATTTACTTTGGCCGCAATATGGATATGTTCCCGGAATATAAAAAGACGAGTGAGAGTGTACTCTATATGCCGGAGAATAAAAATATCTTCCTTGCTCACTCCACAGCCATGATCTGTGTGGAGGACGGGATGAATGAACATGGCTTGGCAGCGGCGTTGACATTCCTGCTGCCAAAGACGGTGAAACCCGGGATCAATGGAGGGTTTCTGATCCGGCTGATTTTAGAGGAATGCAAAACTGCTGGGGAAGCGGCCAGGTTATTGCAGAACATTCCGATTTCCTCCGCGCATAACATTGTTGTTGCTGACAGTATGGGAGAGATGTTTGTTGCAGAGTGTACGGCAGAGCAGGTATCTGTTCGCTGGTGTGAAAAATACGCTGCAGCCACGAACCATTTCATTACTCCGGTGATGCAGCAATACAATGCGGAAGATGAAAACTGGTACCAGACCCGTGACCGTCTGGCAACGCTGGAATCTGTGTTGGCGGACGAACATATGTCTTTTGAAAAATGTAAGGAACTGATCTCCGGCAAGAGAGGGTTCCTCTGCCAATATGAAAAGAAGCTGCATTTTGAAACGATTTGGTCGGTAGTCTATGATCTGAACAGCCTCTGTAATGAAATCTGTGAGGGCACCCCCGCAAAATCCGCTTTCCGGTCTGACACTCGTCTTGCATGGGGGATGAACAAAGCAAAACGTAAATAAAGGAGATGCGAATATGGATTCGATTTGGGATTTTATTCGGGGCGCCTCGCCCTGGGTGGCAATGGGACTGTTGCTGGCAATCTTTTTTGCCCGGAGTGCAGTGAAGAAAAAGAAGGGCAAAAAACAGAATGGCGATTATGGAACAGAGGGCATGTGTCTTGGTATGTGCCTCGGCAC
>JBNMJP010000215.1:0-3682 GCA_050873905.1 Jutongia sp.
CAGCTGGACCGTTTTATGGTATGTTTATCGATTGGTTACCCATCCAGAGAAGTGCAGAAAAATGTGATCCGGGCAAGGAGATATTCCAATCCGCTGGAGAAGATCGAGCAGGTCTGCAGTGCTGACAATATCCGTGAGGTACAGGGATATCTTTCTTCAATCTACATTAGTGATGAGGTGTTAGATTATCTGGTGCATCTTTGCGAGGCGACCAGAGATCATATGCATGTGGAACAGGGGGTCAGTCCGCGAGGTGTGCTGGCATTGAGCCGTATGGTGCAGGCAAGGGCAATTTTGGAAAGTCGGGAGTACGTGACACCGGAGGATGTGCAGGACGTTTTTGTGGATGTCTGTGCACACCGTCTTCGTCTTCGTTCTGCGGCAAGAGTAGAGGGGATTACGGCGCGGAGTATATTACAGGAGATTATGGATACGATCAAGCCGCCCGTTATGGTGAAAGGAAACAGAGGATGAAACAGGTCCGAATATCTTATGCTATTAGTATAGTCGTTACTTTTCTGTTGATGTTGTTTTTTGATTCCTGGTATATGGGAGCAGTTTTTATAATGCAGATTATTTTTCCTGTACTGCTACATATTTTACTGGGGATTGACAGCCGGCGGCTGATGGTAGAGCTGGAGTATCAGAACTCCTGCAAAATAGGGGAAACGACCCCGTTAAAGCTGCATTTTCATAAAAATATTTCTTTAGTGACCGGTCTGGTGGAGGTTAAAGTAAAGTGGGACAACCTGATGCTCGGAGAAAGCCGGACAGAGCAGACACGGTTTTATCTGAAGAAAAAAGAGGAGACCGTGCCGGTACCGGTGTATTTTCATTGCTGTGGAGAGATCCGGATGCGGGAGGTGCAGGTGACATGCTATGACGTGCTTGGATTATGTAGAAAGCAGCTTGCCATGTTTCGGGACCGCCGGATTCATGTAAACCCGGCAAAGTTGGACATTCGTGTGTTTTATGACAGGATAGCCGGAGGCAGTGTGGAGGATGAATGGGAGACACTTCCGCGGAAAGGCAAGGATGTGGGAGAGGTTTACGATCTGCGGGAATATCAGCCGGGGGATTCCATGAGAACGATTCACTGGAAAATGTCAGCAAAGCTGGATGAACTGATCGTTAAGGAAAACGGAGATACTCTTTACACAGAGTCTTTTGTGCTGCTTGATCTGGGACGATGTATGGATTCCGGGGAGCCGATAGAACGAAAAGTCTTATCTGCGGTGGTATCCTTTGCACAGATCTGCTGCCGGAGTCTGATCGACAGTGGGATTCGGTTTATGACAGCATATTCGTCACAGGAAAAGCTGCATATGCAGCCGGTATCCACGCAGCAGGAGATGATGGATGTGGTATATACATGGATGGGGATTCAGATGCCACAGGAAAATGGAACTTCTGTCAGATTCTGGAAAAGGGATCTGTCGGACAGGGCATTCTCTCATATGATATACATTACCGGGGGGAAGTTTCCGCAGGAGTTGTTCATGGGTCCGCCGGATGTAAGGATGACAGCAGTTTGTATTACCGAGGATGGCGACAGTATTCAGTTTGCGGAGCATGAGAATATACACATGATAGAGATTCCATATCAGATATTGACGGAACAAAAAAATATGCTATTGATATAGACGGAGAAAAAGGATGGAGCAGGAGACAAAGGCTGGATTTTATGAGGAACTCTTTTTGACATATATTTTAATGATATATGTAACAGGAGTTCTGCTTTATTTCATCAATTACACATCGATGGGGCTGAGGGGACAGGTGGTATTATTTGGAATACTGGCAGTCTCTGTTTTGCTGAGCTTTTCACTGGCATATTTGTTTCCGGCATTTCAGAAATATATTCGGATTGTGCCGCTGGGAGGCTTTTTATTTACCTGTCTGCTTCAGGGAAATGGAGTCTGGTATGGTCTGATGGCGATGTTTAACCGCTGGATCCTGCGCTGGAATACCTATCATGAGGACGGAAGAAGTCTTTTGGTTGCACAGAGCACAGATCTATATGATCAAGGGGCAGCAGCACTGGCTGTGACTTTTTTGGTGCTTTTTTTGTTGATGACAGTGAGGGAAAAGGTCTTTGGTCTGGTGGAATTATTACTGACAACGATACTGCTTATAGCAGGACTGGTTTCCGGTCATTTGCCGTGGGCGGCCATGAGTCTGGTTTTGGCGGGGAATATGGGATATACCTTTGGAATTCATAAGCAGGGGCTTGTGGTGATCAAGGTTGTCTGGCTTATCATCATAACCGGAAGTATGTTGTCTTTGTGCCTGTTTGACGGATCCAATCTGAAAACCACCAAAAGTTTCCGTGAGGCGGTGAAGCAGACTGCAGAAGATATCCGGTATGGGAAAAGTACATTGCCGGAGGGAAATCTTTATCGGGCACATAAAATGTGTTCCAACAGCCGGAAAATGCTGACCGTACAGACGGAAGAGGTAAAAAACATTTATCTGCGGGGGTTTGAGAGTGGCAGATATGAAAACGGTACCTGGGTAAGTATGAAAAAGTCTGACTATGGTTATGAGTATAACGGTATGCTGCAATGGCTTCAAAAAAGGAAGTTTTATCCGTCAGATCAATATGTAACGTATGAGCAGAATTCCAAAAAGAAAGGCAGCCGCAATCATATAAGCATTAAAAATGTAGGAGCTGACAGAGGCTATGTATATACGACCTATGCCACGAAGAGCATTAAAAATACAAAGTATGAGCATTATCGTGACACCGGCTATCGTGGAAATTCTCTGCGGGGAGCAGGGAAGTATCGCCTGACGGAGATGTCAAGTAATCTGCCGGGAGAGCTTCTGGTGGCAGAAAGCTGGGTGAAAAATCCCAATACTGTGGCACAGAAGAAGTATATGAAGTCGGAGTCGGTATATCGTAAATTTGTATATGATACGTATTGTACAGTGGACACCTCGCTGGCTCCTCTGATCCGGTCGCGGTTTTATGATAATGCCAAAGCAAAGGACATGACAGGTGCCTATGCGATCACCAGTCATATTCGTGAGAAGCTTCGTGAGAATGCCTCCTATCAGGAGGAGCCGGAGGCGGTACCTAAGGACCGGGATGCCATATACTGGTTTCTGACACAGGGAAGAGAGGGAAACAGCGCGCTTTTTGCCAGTGCGGCGGTTCAGGCACACCGGGCATTTGGAATACCGGCAAGATATGCGGAGGGATATCTGCTTACCAGCGAACGTTTGAAGGAAGAAAAAGGAAAGGCAGTAACGCTGACCGGAAAAGACAGTCATTCCTGGGTGGAGATTTATCTGGATGGTCTGGGCTGGGTGGACATTGATGTGACACCGGGATTTTATTATGAAGAATATGCTCTGATGCAGATGGTACAAAAGCCTCAGGGAGTACAGATGACAGCGGATCTGCAGGAACGCAGCAGGAACAATGGCGGAAACTCCGGTGGAAAGCCGGTTAAGAAAAAAGCCGTTCCGGAGCATCGGAATTACCTGCAGATATTATTGGGAATTATTGTACTGGTATTGACACTGGATGTAGCAGTGATCACTTTTCTGGAGCTTCGTCGTGCGGTGCGTTATATGCTGTGGCATAGACGGCTCAAAAAGGCGGACAGCAGAGAAAAAGGAAACATCCTTTACGCAAAGATATTTCGTCAACTGGAAAGATTGGGGATTGAAGCCG
>JBNMJP010000216.1:0-3677 GCA_050873905.1 Jutongia sp.
ACTTTGTTAGAAATGCACAATGAAAATTGAAAATAAATGTAGAAAAGGTACAAAGTTAAAAGGCAAATTGAATAGATTTTGTTGCATATCTCAACGGAAAATTCTACTAAATTGTACAAAAAACCGAAGAATCTGCCTATTTGCTTGACAAACAGGGGGCAAACGAGTATAACTACTACTAGGACTTGCCTATTGGGGGCAAGGAATCAAAGAATACTATATAATTTTTAAGAGGAGGAACTATTCCTATGAACAAAACAGAGTTAGTTGCAGCTATGGCTGAGAAGACAGAATTATCTAAGAAAGATGCAGAGAAGGCTTTAAAGGCATTCACAGATGTAGTAGCAGAAGAATTAACAAAGGGTGAGAAGATCCAGTTAGTTGGATTCGGAACATTTGAAGTAGTTGACAGACCAGCTAGAGAGGGAAGAAATCCTAAGACTGGCGAGACAATGAAGATTGCAGCTTCAAAGGCTCCTAAGTTCAAAGCTGGTAAGGCTTTAAAGGATGTTGTAAACAAATAATTAAGATTTGTTGAAGATGAGGGCTGTTGCATTTGCAACAGCCTTATTTCGTTTTATGGAGGGATATATGAGATTAGATAAATATTTGAAGGTGTCCCGTCTGATCAAGAGAAGAACGGTAGCCAATGATGCCTGTGACGCGGGAAGGGTTATGGTGAATAACCGTGTTGCGAAGGCATCGACGGATGTGAAAGTCGGTGATCGCATTGATATTGAGTTTGGCAATAAGACGGTTGCGGTAGAAGTAACAGCAATTGTGGAATCTACGAAAAAAGAGGATGCAAAAGACATGTTCACATACCTGTAGGAAAACTGGTATTTTTATCTCCTGTACAACATACAATACATCAAGTAAAGTTTGACAGGAGGGTGAACAGAACATGGAAGAGGTAAGAAACGGAAAGTCTCATAAGATTACATTGAACAACAGAGGGGCAGGCGTGATCACGGGAGTGAATGCAGTGATTTCCTTTGATCCGAATGAAGTATTGTTAGAAACGGAACAAGGGGTGCTGCTGATCAAGGGAACCGATCTGAACGTAACCAAGTTGACCTTGGAAAAAGGAGAAGTGGAAGTAGACGGCAGGGTGGATTCCTTTACATATTCCGATCTGAAACCGGGCATGAAAGGTGAAAATGGATTGTTCAACCGCCTGTTTAAGTAAGGGGAGTACATGGCGGATTTGATATATGCCGAGGCAGAGTTGTTTGTGGTGTGTTTGCTGTTAGGAGCGGTGTTGGCACTGGTATATGACGGTGTGCGTATTTTTCGGATGCTGATTCCTCATAAAGAGATTGTCGTGGATATAGAAGATCTTGCTTTCTGGATGTTTACGGCATGGATGGTATTCCGGACACTGTTTTATTATAATCGTGGAGCATTGAGGGGATACGCCTTTTTGGGGATGTTTCTGGGTGTATTGATCTATATGCTTACCATAAGCAGAATTTTGATGTTTCTGGCGGATAAGATCGTACCCTGCTGGAAAAAAGGGGTGAGGCTGGTGGTCAGACCAATCGTGTCTATGAAACGCTCTGTGATAAAAACATTGAAAAAAGCGTTGGCAGAGGTTAAAATGGCAGTAAAGAGTAGATAAATGAGAAACGGGTGATCAAATGAGCAGACGTCGTAAGAGAAAAAAGAAAATGAAAAAAGGACTTCCGTTGATCGTAGTTGTCGTGATCGTGTTTGTTGTCTGTGTGGGAATCCGCTCCGCATCTTTGAAAAAACAGAGTGGAGAACTTACAAAGAAGCAGGAGATACTGGAAAGCCAGATCAAAGAAGAGGAACAACGGACAAAGGACCTGGAAGCATTAGAGAAATATATGCAGACAAAGAAATATATGGAAGATATTGCAAAGAACAAACTCGGTCTGGTGTATCCGGATGAGATATTGATCGAACCCGGGAATAAATGATCGCAGAACATAACCGTAAAAGGTGTCGGAAGTTGCGGATATATTCGTGGCAAACTGACAGATTGCGGACAAGGAATCTGCTATACTCTGTCCCACTAGAGATAGTGGGAGGAATGCAATATGCGATATAAGATAGAATATTTGGGGATACATATCCTTGCATTTCTGGTAGCAAGATGCTGCCTGTTTGGAATGTATCCTTTTGTTGTGCCATTTTTTATGGCAGCGTACTTACAGGAACAGAGTTCATTTGGAATATTTATAGCTTTAATGCTTGGGGTGGCAAGTTATATGGATGGAGCTGCCATGATCAGATACGGACTGGTGCTCGTATTTTTACTTGGCATGTTAAAGAGTACGGATCGCAGTAAGATCTTTGCAAATAATTATCAGATTGCACTGGCGAGCGGCGGTGTCCTGTGGGCAGTCAGCATGCCGTATCAATATCTGATCACGGGAAAGGAGATCAGTGTGATCTACACATTGTTAGAAGGAATCTTATGTGGCTGTTCCGTTCTGATCTTCCAGCAGGGCATGACGGCACTCCGTTCGGGAACAGGGAGAATGTTTGCAGACAACAAACGGTTTGTGGGTATATTTGCATTATTGGCAACAGCGTTGTTTGGCTGTCCGGCGGGAAATGGAGCATTTCCTGTCTTGTTTGTTGTCTGCGGTTATCTGCTCCTTTATAACACTTACCGGTTTGACGGAAGTATCGGTATTGCAACGGGAAGCATTACCGGTTTGGTACTTGCATTTCGAATGGGGGATGTATCGTATCTTGCTGTTATGATCCTGTTGGCAAGCCTTGCCGTGATCATGAAAGAACTTGGTAAACCCGGAGTGCTTTTGTCCTATTTTGCCGGTTATCTGCTGCTGGGGGTATTATATGACCGCGCATTGTTAGAAGCCGCATCCTTGACAGGGGCAGTAGCGGTATCCGCTTTGTTTCTACTGACACCTTCTGTATGGCTGAAGCGTGTTCCGATAAGGAAGGAGGATGTGACTGCCTTGTCACAGGATATTCTGATCCAGGAGGCGAGCCGGAGACGGATCGAGAAGTTTGGACAGGCGTTTGTTGCGATGGAAAAGATATTATCCGAGCAGGAGGAACAGGCGCAGGATCTTCCAAATGGGTTGAGTAATATGTATCTGAGCGGAGATGGTATTTCATTGCTAAATGCTGTCGAATCGCAGAGTAACCGATTGGCAGAACTACGGCATAATTTTATCCGGCAGTTGGGACAGATCGGTGAGGTGATCCAGACCTTTCCGGTTACGTTGTCAGAGCGTTCCTTGCAGGTAGAAGTATTTGAGTGCAGGGTTGTGGCACGTTTCAGCAGAATGGGAGTCAATGTGACGAAAGCGGTTATGGTAAAGGATGCCGATCAGCGTTTAAAAGTATATTTAAGCTGTTATTTAGACAAGGAAAAAGTGGTTACGGGCAAGAAGATGGCGCAGGCGCTTTGCGGCATTGTCGGTAAAGAAATGGTATGTTTGGAACGAAGTGAAGATGCTGTCGGCAGAAGGGAAAGCCGGTTTGCATTTACGGAGCAGGCAGAGTATATGCTGACAACCGGGATTGTGCGGTGCAATCGGAATGGAGAGGCTCTTTGCGGAGACAATTTTTCTGTGATCCGGTTGGAAAACGGGAAAGCGGTTTTGATGATCTCGGACGGCATGGGAAGTGGAGAGGCGGCGAATACGAAAAGCGGTCAGGTCGTGGAATTATTA
>JBNMJP010000217.1:0-3664 GCA_050873905.1 Jutongia sp.
GATCACACCAACCTCCACATATGCATTGACATATTTTCCGATACGGTTGACCGATCCCATTCCCGGTACGATCACACGGGTATTTTTTAATTTCACAAATGCCTCATTCTCTACATTGAACGGATCCGTATGTACGATGGATGTCATACCACGGGCGAAAAACATTCCCGCAAGTGTTACGATGAATGGCTGGATATCAAGGTATGCTACCAGAAATCCCTGTATCACACCGAACGCCAGACCGATCGCAAGTGCGATCAGAAGGGAAACAAATACATTTCCACCCATGAAATCAAGATATACAGCACAGCACATACTGACTAATGCAACCACACCACCGACTGAGATATCAATGCTTCCAGTGATCATAACCAGGCTGAGTCCGCATGCGGTAATGATCAGCGCTCCGTTGGCATTCAGGATATTAAAAAATGTCTGTGGTTTTAAGAATCCGCCACCCTCGAAGATCATCGCTCCGATATACATTAAGAAGAATACTACGATCGTGATGGTCAAAAGCAGGTTGGCATCCGAAAGCGAAATTTTTTTTAATGACTTTGTTTTCATACTAGCCTACCTCCTTTGCATTTTTCACCTTCATCTTCTGTGTGAAGGCTGTAAACTTTTCTCTCACCACTGGGGCACTGATCACAACCAGAATGATAACAACAATCGCCTTGTAGGCCGAGATTGCTTCTGATTTAACATTGAATTTGTACAGTGTCGTGGTCAAAAACTGAATAACATAAGCACCTAAAATGGATGCTGTGAGATTAAATTTTCCTCCGCTTAAGGAGTTACCGCCAAGTGCTACTGCCAGGATGGCATCCATTTCAATATCTTTTGCGATAACGGAGTAGTTAATGGTTGAAATACGGCTTACTTTGATCAGTGCAGCTACCGCTACGCACAGACCAAGGATTACGAAGCTTAAAAACTTGATGAACGCCGGATTTAATCCATTTAAGCGGGACGAACTTTCATTGATACCAACCGCCTGTGTGTACAGACCAAGATTGGTAAACTTCATAACAAGTGCGATCACAATGATGCATGCCACCGCGATAAAGAACGGTGTCGGGATCGGGATACCCGGGAGAAATCCACCGAAGTATCCGAAGGAAGGATCACTGATAACCGGGAGTTCGTTATTGTTGATCCACGCTGCGATCGAACGGCCTGCCGTATACAGAATCAACGTTGCGACCATCGGCTGTATTTTAAATCCCGCCACCAGTATGCCGTTGAATGCACCAAAAAGCATTGAAACAACACACGCAACCAGGAATGCTACAATAATCGGTGCCTGTAACTGATCCGGTCTGGAATTGCTTCCACACAGGACACGCAAGATGACAGATCCAGCGATCGCAATACCTGCACCAACCGAGATATCCTGTCCACCGGAAGCCGCGGTAACCAGCGTCATTCCGATTGCAAGGATTGCCAGCTCTGAGCCGTAATCCAGGATAGTTACCAGGTATCCGGATAATACGTGGTTTCCGGAGCTGTTCACATCCAATGTAATTTTGTAAAAGGACGGATCTGCGATCAGGTTGAATACTGCCAGCAGCAGAAGCGCTGCGATCGGAATCAGAATCTGTTTTCCGCTCAGCATATCCGTAATGCTTCTCTTTTTTGTTGTCGATGTCGTATTAGGCATGCTTTTCGTCACCTCCTGCTATCGTATCCATGATCTTACTCTGTGTTAAATCTTCTCCGGTGATCTCGCCGACTTTCCTGCGGTCACGCATAACGATCAGGCGTGAACAGGTACGAAGCATCTCATCCGTCTCGGACGAAATAAAGGTAACGCTCATACCTTCGGAAGCAAGTTTTAATACGAGTTTCTGAATTTCAATCTTTGTTCCGATATCAATGCCTCGTGTCGGCTCATCCAGGATCAGATATTCCGGATGGGTCAAAAGCCAGCGGGCAAGGATAACTTTCTGCTGGTTTCCACCTGACAGAGACTTGATCGGTGTATCTGCCGATGCAGTCTTGATCTCCAGCAGCTTAATATATTCATCTGCAAATTTGTTCGCCTGTGCCTTGGAGAATGGACGGAAGAATCCGCGCAGTACCTGTGCTGCAAGGATAATGTTATCTCTTACCGAGAGATCTCCGACAATACCGTCCACCTTACGGTCTTCCGGAAGATATGCGATTCCATTCTTCATTGCATCGATAGGCTTTGAAATTTTGATTTCTTTTCCATTTTTCTTGATCTTACCACCAATAATACGATCTGCGCCAAAGATTGCACGCACGCATTCGCTTCGGCCGGAGCCTAACAGTCCGGTGAATCCGTTAACTTCGCCTTTTCTGATATAGAAGTCAAAAGGCTTAATTCCCGCGTTGCTCTGCAGCTGTTCGACCTCAAATACCGGCGGAACAGATTCGTCTGCATGGTAGATCTGTGTTTCATCCTTAATCTGTGCTTCGTCATCCAGTTCCTTACCAAGCATCTTGGCTACCAACTGTACTCTCGGAAGCTTCTCGATCTCATATTCTCCGACCAGCTTACCGTCACGAAGAACCGTGATCCGGTCGCAGACTTCATATACCTGATCCAGGAAATGCGTTACAAAGATAATTCCTACACCTCTGGATCTAAGATCTCTCATAAGCTCAAACAGCTTCTGTACCTCTTTGTCATCGAGAGAAGATGTCGGCTCATCAAGAATCAATACTTTACAATCCATATCTACAGCTCTGGCGATTGCTACCATCTGCTGGATTGCGATGGAACAGCTGGAGAGCTGCTGTGTGGCCTTAGCCGGGATATCGAGCGACTGCAGGATCTTGTCTGCATCCGCATTCATTTTCTTCCAATTCTGGCCCATGCCCTTGGTTCGTCCGATAAACATATTTTCTGCAACGGACAGGTTCGGGCAGAGGGTAATCTCCTGATACACAGTACTGATTCCGAGATTCTGTGCATCCTGCGGGGAATGGATCTCCACCGCTTTATCATTTCCTTCCAGGAAAATCTCTCCACCATCTTTTTCATACACACCGGTCAACACCTTGATCAGCGTGGATTTACCGGCTCCATTCTCACCCATAAGAGCGTGGATTTCGCCTTCACGCAGGGAGAAATCAACCGCCTGCAATGCCTTTACTCCTGTAAAGTTTTTATGAATATTTTTCATCTGTAATACTACATTTTCTTTCACCAGCTCATTCACCCCTTGCTTCTTTTAAAACATCCAACCATAAAAGTTCTCTTTCGCGGCTGCGGTATATCTCTGATATATCACTTAGCCGGACGTTACATTTTAACTCTTGAAATAGCTAAACATATTTTCAGAAATCGCGGCGCTGCGTTTTCCTCATACGCAGCGCCGCGCTTGTAGTTTCCTGTGTCGATTAGATTCCGTAGTTGCTTACATCATCGGCTGTAATGGTTGTAGCATCGAAGCCCTTCTCATCCATGATGATTGTCTTCTCTGTGATGTCCTCACCGTTCTGAAGCTTCTGGATTACATCTGCAATATAAGAAGCCTGGAATGGGTTACACTGTCCATCGTAGTTCCAGTTCTGGTCTAACAGTTCCTGAAGTGCCCACTGATTGCAGTCAAAGCCCATAACGATGACATCTTTGCCAACACCGTGAGAGATGTTTGCCTTGTCAAGTGCTGCTACAGCACCTTTTGCCATA
>JBNMJP010000218.1:0-3663 GCA_050873905.1 Jutongia sp.
ATGTCTTGAGGTAGTAGTGAAAGACTCCAACCGAATGGATAATCATCAAAATTGCTTAACAGTTTCGCTTGTAATATTTCACCTAATTCCACTTCGTTAGAAATACTGTTAATTCGTCGTAAACCCTCATCCATGGGTACTACAAAATAAAAGAAACCGCCATTTTCAGGCGATTTCCATAGATTTGAACCTTGATATTTGAATTAAGATTTTTTCTGGCTGCGACATTTTTTCTGTGCTGCCTCTGACCAGGGGAGAAGATCATTAATAAACTCCCGGTCTTTATCATCAGCGTGTCTGGAGAGCTCATCGAGCAGGTATTCCAGATATTCATATACCCGAAGATTATTCGCTTTCGCTGTCTCGACCAGGCTGTATAGAATGGCACTTGCCTGCGCACCGCGTATGGAGTCCATGTTGACCCAGTTCTTCCGGCCGAGTGTAAATGGACGGGTGGCACGTTCTGCGACATTATTGTCCATTGGGACAGCACCATTGGAAAGAAAGACGCGCAGGAACTTTTCCTGATTGATGCAGTACTGAAGACTCTTGTAGGTGTTGCTTCCGGCAGAAACTTTCGGCATGGTATCTTTCACCCACGCAAAGAAAGCATCAACCTTGGGCTTGACGACGAGCTGACGATGTTTTTCGCGTTTTTTAACCGAGCAGTCACCGCACTGGTGATCCAGATGGAATATCTCGGAGATCAGATTTACTGCCTGTGCGGCAACCGTTCCGTCCAGCCCTTCAGTACCTGTTGCCTTGACATATTCGGCAAATGACCGTTTGGCGTGGATCCAACATCCGGCTACCTGCAGATCATTCCGTTTCTTTTCGAGGGAATGATAGACCTGATAACCGTCAGTGACGAGGACACCGGAATAGTCTTTCAGGAACTGCTCCGGATGATCCGTTTTCCGGGTGTTCTGGAAATCGTAAATGACGACAGGGTGTGATTTGTCATCATACTCACCTGACCGGTATACCCACATGAAGCTTTTGGAACCGGCCTTCCTGCCGTCGCGGATGATCTCAAAAGGAGTTTCATCAGCATGGACAACGCTGCATTCATAGAGGTATTTGTGCAGTTCATCATATATGATGGAGAAATGCAGCTCAGAGGCGAGCATCATCCAGTTGGCAGGGGTATTGGTCTCAAGTTTCACGCCATTATCTTTGTAACAGCGGGACTGCCTGTCGAGAGGCAGATGGTTTGCATACTTGCCGGTGATGATGGCAGCCACCAAAGAAGGCGTGGCGATACTGTTCCTGAAGACATCAGCAGGACGGGGAGCTCTGACTATAGTGCCGTCATTGTTTTTTGCAGCATATACATGCACATGATGCTCATCCACGATAAAGGTCTGTGGGATGATGGAAAGGCGCTTGTAGACTTTACAGGGGAGTTCCTTGTATCCGTCAGGGAAGCGTTCCTTCAGCTGTTCGTCGCTCAGAGTGTGGTTGAAGATACGTACAGGCAGACCTTCCAGATTTTCCTCACGCGTCGTCTTTTTCTTACGTGTGTGTGATGGGATGATGATCTCGGAGATCTCCGGTTCTTTGGAATCATCAGACAACACTTCAGGCTCGTTGAACACTTCGAAAAGAGTCATCTGATGCATCTCATCAAGCTGCTCGGTCTTCCGGCCGAAGGAACGCTGGTTCATCAGAGCAATCTGTTCCGTCAGGAAGTCAAGCTGTGAGCCGATGGCATTCAGCTGTGCCTGCAGAGAGCCGATGATCGTGATGAGGACATTCTTATCCATCTTATTCAGTTCTTCTTTGGAAAGCTTGGAAAAATCAGTCATAAAGTACCTCACTTAATGACCTTATTATACCAGAAATGCAGTAAAAACGCCAGTTTGCGGGATGTGAGGCATCGGCATAATGCCTATGGATAAGACCTTCACATAAGGGCATGGGCGGATTGCAGATAAGAGGTAAGAAAAAAAGAAAATGTACTCATATGAGTCTGAAATAACCGGGCTGGAATGGCACGAAAGGGTTACTTTAGAGTCATATGGGCACATTGAAAACAGAAGATGCAGAGCAGAAAAATTCTCTGTTTTGCACAAAGATTTATGCAGAACGTGAGGGATGATGCTCCCTGATCACAGGGTCAATGCTGAATCCTTTCATCAGCCAGTCGAACTGGCGGGCATCAAGGCGTCTGGCTTCGGAAGAATTGCGTGGCCAGGAGAAGTGCCCATCTTCCACACGCTTTGTAAGGAGAAGATAACCGTCACCTTCCCACAGGAGTCCCTTGATCTTATTGGCACGTCTGCCACAGAAAAGGAAAAGTGTGTTAGGGACAAAAAGGGGGAGATGATACCGGTTTTCGATAATGGCGGCAAGGCTGTCCATTCCGAGACGCATATCTGTACGCCCGCAGACGATATAGATACCTGCGAAATCGGAAGGATTGGCATCCCTAAGCATGGCGGACCGCCTGAATGATCCTGCATATCATCTCGTCAGATGCAGAGGGACTAAGCGAGATTTCGGTATCGCCGATCGTGATGCGGATTGTGTCCACATGACACGAATCGCGCAAATCGCGCGAATTATGCGAAATGGTTTGAGTCATCCCGCTGATTTCATTGGAAGGAAGCGGTGTGGGCAAAGCCGGATCGGATGGGAAGACGGGGACAATGTCGGGGAGAGCAGCTGACGCATACTCTTCTTTCAAGATGTGCTTCCAGTAATTGTAGGTATGGAAAGAGTAGTTGTTCTTTTCACACCATTGTCTGACGGTAAGACCGCTGTCAGCCTGTTCCTTGAATAGGCCGATCCACTGTTTGAGTTTTGCCTGATGAATTTTCTGTTTTGCGTTCATGAGAACCTCCTTGATGATATCGCTCGAAATGCGCGAATCGCGCAAATCGCACGAAAATATTTGGAGTCATTATCTCATGACTGTGGTATCATTATAAGGTACTCATGATAGAGTACTTACTTGACAAGTAATGCATTATATAAAAGATGCCCCTGGAAAGACGTGGACAGTCAGCAGGTTATTTATGACTAAGAAAAGGGCAGAGAGTATAAAGCAAGGAAAACTGGTTGGATAGCAAATTCACTATTGTAATATCAATACAAAAAGAGAAGAATATGAACGATAAAAATTATTTATTAGAAGAATGTAAACATTGTGGAAACAAAGGCCTGTTGAAGATTGTAGGCAAACATCATCAGAGTTTTACTGACTATGCAGATGGTGAGCCGGTTTTTCAGCAATATATTGATTGGACTATGGTAGAATGTCCGGTATGTAAGGGCATATCATTACATAAATCATACTCCAATGACTCGATGTTTGATGCAGAGGGTGGCTACTTTACGGAAGAAACGATAGAATATCCGGGAAGTAAATATTCTTTTGTTCATGTACCGGATGGCATCTTGAAATCATATAATGCAGCAGTGAAAACCGTCAATGTTGATTTGAATGTGTCATTGATTGCAATCAGGGCGGTGCTGGAGAAGATCTGTAAGGAACGAGGCAGTTCTGTATTACATTTATGAATTACCTGTCAAGATCACAAGACTGAACAAGAAATATGTAGGACAGGAGCAGAATAATAAAACAATATAAATAGTGTCTGCTGATTAAGTTGCAAACACTTGATTTTACTGACTTTTGCCCCATTTTCTGGTATAATG
>JBNMJP010000219.1:0-3644 GCA_050873905.1 Jutongia sp.
CAATAGGTATTGGAATTATTATATGAAATAAATGACGGAAAAGCAAGAAAGAAAAGAACAACCTACATTGACGAAATACGGGGGGGGTGATAGAATACTATCAAAATATAGATAACTGTTTCCAGGGAGGGTACAAATGATCTGTTCAAAATGCGGCAGGCAGATAGCTGATGACAGCAAATTCTGCGTATATTGCGGAACTAAGATAGAAAAAACAGGACAACTGTCAGTATGTGCGGGGTGCGGAACACCGTTAAAACCGGGAGCAAAATTCTGTACGAAATGCGGCAGAAAAGTGGAGAATCCGGTGCAGCAGACAACAGAACCGACAGTACAGCCTCAGCCGTCGGTACAAAAGCCGGCAGAACCGATAACACAGCCAGCGCCACCGGTACAAAAGCAGGCATCTCCGGTCACAAATGCGGCATCCGGACAGCCGGCAGCCGGGAAGAGTAAAACACCTCTGATCATTGCGATTGTGCTGGCAGCTATTTTGCTGATACTGGGAGCTGTTTTTCTCATTATCGGAATTTTTGGTTCGGACCGCCTGGAAACAGTAGCAACGCCTTCGACTGTTGAAAATACAGCAGATGGAGCAACTTCCCAGACAAACGGGAAGGGCGATACGGCATTGCTGGATACGGTGGACACGATCGTGGAAGGTGCAAGGGCTGAATACGAAGCTGGCAATTATGAGGAAGGATGTGCACAGGCAAAAGAAGCCCTGGAACGGTATATGACAATCGCTGAAGAAAATAATCTTCAGGATGAAGCACAGAAGAAAATGGAAGATGCCTATAAGATTTACCGGGATTCTGTCATTGTACAGTGCGATAATCTGGAGAGGCAACAGGCAAGTTACGCAATGTTCGAGCAGACATGGGGAATCCTGTCGGATGCTGTCGCTTTTACGGATCAGATCGCAGAACGGGGCTATGCTTTAGATAATAGCGGACTGCTGACCTACCGGGATGAATGTGTGACGGTTTTCAAAGCCAAATTTATTGAAGCCATCAATAATATTACCAGCTATGAAAACTGGTCAAGAGATGAAGCATGGAATTATGCGGAAGAGGCAGAGAAGATCAACGAGAGCGGAAATGCTGTAATGTTTGATCCGGAGGAACTGGATGATCCGCTGCGTCTGCGGTATGAATATAGCCTGGCATGGGTGACAAGAAAGCGGAGTGAAACAGGTCTGGCAGATGGATCTCTGACGAAAGCAGATGTTGTGAACAATATGCGGGCAATTCTGAGGGAAACCGATTACAATCTGCTCTTGCTGCAGGATATTATCTCTTACGGCAATGATGCGGGACTGGATGTCTCAAGGTATGCGCAAGCCTACAATGCCATTGTGGATGAAATATACCGTGAACAGGGTCTGACAATCGTGGCAGGAGATTCCCAGGGTGCACCCCAGACTGTGGATGTGCGACACTTCTGGTACTTTAACGATCTGACAGGGGAGGATGCTTACAAAATAAATTTCAGTAATGGAACAACCGCTACAACGAGAGCCTGGATCCGCAATAATGTGCCGGGAATTGTTGGGGAATAAAAATGCAGGAGGATAAACGGAATAAAAGAAACATAGAAAAACGGCAGTGGCTGTATGGTCTGTTAATCCCCCTGGGGTTGCTGATCGTGTTTGGAATCGGAATTGGATGTGGTCTGGCACGGAGAGATCCGGAGCAGATTCCTCCGGCAGAGGAGACCGCAGCCAGTGAGACGGTTCCGGAGACTGTGGCAGAGAGTATACCGGAGAAAGAGGAAATTGTCTATGATCCACCGGAATATGATTTCAAAACAGATGAGATCACTGTGGAACTGGATGGACTGGACAGGGAATATACCATTGCCTTTGTCAATGATCTGCATATGATCACGGACAAAGAAGCCGGAGATGTATTGGAAGAGAATCTTCCGACGGTCAGGGAGAGATATGAAAATCTTTCGGTAACTCCCGAAGGAATCCATGGGGAGGAACTCTGGCCTGAAATTGTGAAATTTTTGAATTACCATGATTTCGATGCAGTGATTTTTGGTGGAGACATGCTGGATTACTGCAGTCATTCTAATATGAAAGCATTAACTGTAGGATTTGAGGAACTGAAATATCCCAGGGAGCGTCTGCTCTATCTCCGCTCTGATCATGATTATGGTGGATGGTACGGTGGAAGCACATTTACGGATAATGATGGATTTGCGGCGCAGGCCGCACTGTGGGACGGTGATGAGGGTGAAGGCTGTATTGATTTTGGGGCATTCCGCATCGTTGGTATCAACAAATCTTATGTGAACCTGTCGGATGGAAAACTGAAATTTCTCATGCAGCAGACAGGAGACGGAGTCCCGGTGATCCTGGCCACACATGTACCGTTTTATTCCGAAACGGACACTTCACTGGAAGAATTATCCATGGCGGTGAGAAACCGGATCTATTATTGGAATCCGGAGAATTCAGGATATTGCCCGGATGCTAATACACAGCAATTTATAGATAGCATGTATGCCCCGGCTTCCAATGTAGTACAGATTGTTGCGGCACATATGCATGCAGCGTGGGATGGTGTTGTGGCGAATGATTTGCGGGAGCATATTTTTGCTCCGGCATTTCAGGGAAATATCGGCATCATACATGTGGTAGATAAAAGCAGTACCAGCCAGAAGAATACAAAAGGAAAAATGACACAAGAGGGGGACAACCAGTATGAAACAAAAGAGAACCATTAAGAGTGTATTATGTGCAGCATTGTCCGTAGTGCTTCTGCTACAGAGCAGTGTGACGGTAGTAGCAGAGGAGGAAGCCGCACCCATGTCCCAGCCGGGTGAGGTCTATGCTTACGATGCAGGAAATCTGTATGGGGATCGTTTTTTTGTACCTACACAGGTATACCAGTATGGCGGAGAATTTTATATTGCGGATGCCTATCATCAGCAGGTGCTTCACAGCAGCAATGCTGCCAGTGCCCCCTATGATTGGCATCCCATCGGTATGGGATTAAACCGTCCACATGCCATTGCCAGTGATGGAACAATCTATCTGGTGGTGGATACGGACAATAACCGGATCGTGACATATACGAAAACAGAAGCAGGATATCAACTGGTAGAGAGTATCCCGGATGTGGGGATCCGTCCGCATTATGTGGTCTATGACAAGAGTACCGGACAGTTCTATGTATGGAGTTCCATGACTGGTGTGATGTATATCTATAAGAGATCTGCCAAAGGCCTGAATCTGGTTCTGAAAAAAGCAGTAAGGATCAATGATCTGGATGGTTATTATACGAGATCTTTTACCATTGACGGAGGAAATATCCTGTTTCCCTGTGTGGGCCGGAGTGCGGTCTATGTAGTCAATAAGAGAAGTTTCAAAGTAAAGGGTGTCTACCCGGTAGCGTCGGAACTGTCGGAACTGGTGCAGATCCTGCATGTGCAGAATTATTATTATCTGGTGACATCCCATGATGATTCCGGAGAAAAATCGCCCAGACTTGTAAGAGCAGCCAGCCTTGCAGGCTTTGGAAACGGCAGTTATGAAGATATCCGGGACAAATTCGGGGATATGAACGGAATTCCTTACTATATTACTCAGGGAGAGGATGGCCATTTTTACACTCCGGTGATTGAGGGTAATG
>JBNMJP010000220.1:0-3636 GCA_050873905.1 Jutongia sp.
ATCGTATACTCTATTTCATTGACCGCTCCGTACAGATCTGCCGCCACCACTTCGGGCAGCTTCCGTATTTCCTCCAGATCCGTCTTTCCCATTGCAGAACCATCGGAGCGTTTCACCAGAAGTCTCGTCCTGTCCTGCTCTCCAAAGATCGAGTCATCCGTCACTCTGGCGAGCCGGTCATCCCGAAACATCTGGATTTCTCCAATGGAACCATAGGAGATCACGGCAACCAGCATCATCAGCAGAAGGATCAGCCCGGTCTTCACCTTGTGACCTCGGATATTTTTCCAGGCAAAATACAAAATATCTTTACGATCTGCTTCCCTTTGTAACCCGCCCTTACCGGGATCCATCGTTTTCTGACGCTGCTTTTTGTCCCCGGTCTGCGTATCCGATCCATCTGTTTCCTGCAGTTTTACATCATCCATCACCTGCCCATTCCGGATCGTAACCTTTCTGGAAACAAACTCCTGCGCCTCCGCAAAGTCATGGGTCACCATGATCACCAGACTGTCCTTTGCCACATCACGAAGCAGCCGGAGAATTTCCAGACTGCTCTGGTGATCCAGATTACCGGTAGGTTCATCCGCCAGAATGATCGGAGCCGATACTGCCACTGCCCTCGCAATCGCCAGACGCTGCTTCTGCCCACTGGATAACTGCCCTGCCTTATGATTTTCATAATCCTTCAGACCGGCCCGCTGTAATGCCTCTGCAGCTCTTTCCTGTACATTCTCTTCTATTCCGGCAATACGAAGCGCCATGATCACATTGTCCATTACCGTGTAATGCTCGATCAGCTTGTAATCCTGCCATATCATACCAATCTCCCGGCAGCGGATCTCATTCCATTCCTCCGGAGAGCAGGAAAAGCACGACTCTCCATGCAATAATAAGTCTCCGTCATCCAGAGGGACCAGACCACAGATCACACGCAGCAGTGTGGACTTGCCGCTTCCGCTTTCCCCGGTCACTGCCACAAATTCTCCCCGTTCAAACGTGAGACTGATCCGCCGCAGCGCCTCCACAACATGAGTATCTGTTTTATAATATTTACTTGCCAGTTTTAATTCTACTAATGTCTCACGCAATATCCTGCACCCTTCCATCCACTATTTTTATAATACGATCACAGCTTTCTGCCACCATCCTGTCATGGGTCACGATCACCATCGTGGTTCCCTTTTCATTTAAGTTCCTCAGCAGCTTCATGATCTCCCCGCTTGTCACAGAATCCAATGCTCCCGTTGGCTCATCCGCAAAAAGAATCTCCGGATGATTCACCAGCCCTCTGGCGATCGCTACTCTCTGTTTCTGTCCACCGGACAGCTTGCACACCGGTTTCCCGGCATATTCTTTCATGGAAACCGCCTCCAATGCCTCCAGTGCCATATTTCTTTTTTCCTTTTTTCTGCGTTTCTTTGCAGAGAAATCCAATGGCATCATGACATTTTCCAGTGCAGTAAAATCCTCGATCAGAGCAAAATCCTGCATAACAATTCCCATTTTTTCATTGCGTATCTCTGCCATCCGGGCATCCCCCATTCTCCCGATCAGTTCTCCGTCCAGCAGATACTCTCCATTGTCGTACCGGTCAATGCAGGACAAAATATGTAACAGAGTACTTTTGCCTGCGCCGCTTGCTCCCATGATGGCTGTCATCTCCCCGTCAGGAATCGTCAGATTAATTCCCTTTAATACCTCACAGCCGTTCTCCTCCCCGAGATTATACGCTTTATTCAGATTCTTTATTTCGATCATCATTCTCCCCCTCTCGTCAATATTTGTTTTGCACTCACTCCATGGGTCTCCCGGCGTACCACACCGATCCCAAACATTGTAAATAACAGACATAACAACAGACATCCCGCCATCTGCCAAAGCCCCGGTGAAATCACCGTATGCTTTAGCACACCGCCAAACTTCAGCAAAAACAATCCCGCCGTCACCAGAAGAAAGCTTCCTCCTTCCAGAAGTATCATGCTGAATATATGGATCGAAATACACTTCTTCCACGACAATCCATTAATGTAATACACCGCATAATTTCGCAGACTTTTCTGAACCATGATCGCCATATTACAGACCGTAGATAAAACCGTCATGATACATAATGTGATCAGGATCGGCAGGATCATCCGGACCTGTTCCCAGATATATTTTTTACTCTCTCTTCGGATCAATGCATAGTCTCTGGTATCTGTAGCTGTAGCGTTTTTCATTACCTTTGCCTGATTGCTGCTGATCACCTTCGGATCCTCGGTTTCCCAGGAAAAGAAACATTCTCCTAACATCTTCTCCGTCCACGCACCGGCATGCTGATGCTTACACCGCAGCAGATCGGACTGTATCCCGAAAAGATATAAGCCGTCATTATAATAATCATAATAATTCCAGAACAATGTCCGGTAGTCCTCCTTACTGCTTTTTCCCTCCAATTTAGAGCCCAGAATGGAAGCTCCGTTTTCAATAATGCCAATAACCTTAAAAGATATCTTGGTATCATCACCTTCATTGACCCAATCTTTCAATTCCTTTTCTGCACTCAGGGTATCTCCCACCTGATACCTGCCATCCTTTCCTCCTTTTTGTGCGATCACAACCTCCAGCTCCTCCGTCTGTTTATCCCGGTCAGAAAACCATCTTCCTGCTGCGATTGCCGGCCGATGACACTTCCACAACGCATCATCATATGCGGTCAGACTACATGCCTGCAAATTCCCGTCAATGCCCACACTCCAGTTATAGCACCCCTGCACCTTTGCATCCGTCAGGCCGCTTTCAACTTCTTCTCTTGTGTATGCACAGCTGTAATGCCATTCTCCCTCCTTGTTCTTGTAATAATCCTGGTAACTCTCCAATGTATAAACAGCACCATTTCCGGACACCAGATCTGATATCTCCCGGTAGGTATTATAGCGGGAAACAATTGTAGATATCATACTCACCATTACCGCAAAAACCACCACGTTTTGCACAAAGATCAAAAGCATCATTAACGGATGATGCCATAATTCTCTCCAGGCATATCTCCATTTCATACTCTTCCACCTCCAATCCGCATCCTTCCTTCTCCCTGCAGCCGTCTCCAGATGGAAACCAGCAGAATGATCAGCGAGGATATGTAATAAATCGCAAAAAGCTCCAGATATAATTTCAGGCTGTAATGATCATCCACATAAGTGTAAAAAGAACTCATCATCCGCAATGCAAACCGGTCATACAGAAATACCGACAGCACATAAACCGGCAGTGTCAGGCAGACACATTCCGCCAGAAACATCACCACGGCACGTCTCCGCTTCATTCCGCAGATCCGCATTGCCCGGATCTCCTCCTGCCTTTTTTCCAGAAAATACTGATACAGGATCACAAAATTTAACGCCGAAACCACTGCGATCAGAACCGCAATAATGATCATCGTATTGTAGAGATAAATCTTATCCATATCCGGCAGATCCATATCCGGAAGGGATGCATGATCCCCCAGTGTCTCCTCTACCACATCCTTTAACTCCGTGTACTGCAGACTGTTGACGGACTTCCCAAACTCAAAATCTATAAAATTATACAGAGGATAGTCTTCCGGCAGGGATGTGATCGGGACAATGGGCTGATCATCACAAAAATGTTTTC
>JBNMJP010000221.1:0-3632 GCA_050873905.1 Jutongia sp.
AAACCTTTGTTATTTGTCTTTTTCATTTTTAACCTCTCCTTTTTAACTTATAAAAATATTTATTTTAAAAATCCCATCCCCTATTAATGGGATATTTTAAAATCACAACATATTAATCTGCTGCCATTCCGACAACAATCCCCGTTGCATTATGGTTTGCATTTGTTTTTGCGCCAACATAAACTGTAAACCGATTACCGGAATCCACTTCAATTATAATCTTTCTGTTTCCTTTATCCGGTCTTGTCGCCACAGACGACTTCAGTCTACCTTCTACATCCTGCGCAAAATCTGCAGCCCCGAGAAGCTCCAGCACTCTCGCGCTCCATCCCGGATGGCTTCCTGAAACATCCACCGCAATATTGGCATCTCCTGTTCTTGGCAAGTCTGTGATATCATCATCCGCAGATGCTGTCGAGCACGCCTGAAACACTTCATTCAAAATATCCTTATCTGCGGTCACCTTAGACTTTTCAACATTTTTCAGATACTGTGGTGTAAGAGCTCCTATCAGAATTGCCATAATCGCAATCACGATGATCAATTCCACCAGCGAAAATCCCCTGTTTTTATTTTTCATTTTCCCCTATTTTACAGATTATCAAGTCCTGAGTACATAGCTGCCATAGGAGCCATAACCGCACCAATGATCACACCGCAGACACCTGCCAGCATAATGATCATCAACGGTTCCAGAGCTGCCATCAATGACTGTGTTGCCACTTCCACTTCTTCTTCATAATAGTCAGCTAATGTATCCAGCATATTTTCAATATTACCGGTTTCTTCACCGATTCTTACCATATGATATACCATCGGCGGAAACAGTCCTGATTTTTCAATCGGCTGCGAAAGCGGAACGCCCTGGATAACATCCGCTCTGGCATCTCTCATTGCCATGGTATAGAACTTATTGCCCATTGTCTCTGCAACGATTTCCACTGCATCCGGCATTGAAATACCGGCTGCCAGCATGGTTGATAAGTTACGTGCAAATTTTGCTGCATTCTGCTTCACTGTCAGATCAGCCAGCATCGGAATTTTAAGTGCTGCTTTTGCGAATAAGGTTTCACCGGTTTCCGTCCGTTTGAACCATCTGATAAAAAATACAAATGCTACGATAACAGCTACCACAATATACCATCTTGCCTGCATAAACTCTGATGCAGCAACAACTGCCAGTGTGATCTTCGGCATATCAATATCCATATCCGCAAACATGCTCATAAAGGTTGGTACAACGAATGTCAACATAACAATGACAACGACTACCGCTACTACCAATACCATGATCGGATAGATCATTGTCTTTTTAATAAGACCCTGGATCTTGGCGGATTTTTCGAACTGTACCGCCATACGTTCAAACGCGATATCCAAACTACCGGAAGCTTCACCGGCGCTGACCATGTGGATCAGCAGTTTAGGGAATACATCCGGTCTTTTTGCCATGGAGCTTGCAAGAGATTCACCTTTCTGTACACCAAGATACACTTCCTGAAGTCCGTCTTTCAAGGTTGGATTTTCAGTCTGCTCTGTCAGCATTCGCATAGATTCCAAAATCGTGACACCGGCTCTGTGCATACTCACAAACTGTCGGCAGAAGATACTCATATCTCTGACCGCGACTTTTTTCTTAAATAAGGATCCCATGTTGATATCTTTATCAAGTAATGTCTGCTCTTTGATCTCGGTAGGTATCTTTCCTTCTTTTTTCAGCTGTTCTGCAGCCTTCTGTTCGTTTTCTGCTTCGATTGAGCCGTTGATGGTTTTACCGTTTTTATCAACAGCAGAATATTTATAAGTTGTCACCTGCACACCCTCCTAGGTTTCTTTCTCTTCTATCTTTTCTGTATCCCTTAGCTTAGCTTTCAAAGGAAACTTTTATCATTTCACTTACCGATGTAATACCCTGCAGCACATATCTTGTTGCGCTCATACGCAACGTACTCATGCCATTTTGGAGTGCCACATCCTTGATCGCGTCAGCGTCACCGCCTTTTGCAATGCATCTCTTTACATCATTATTCACTTCCATGATCTCGTATACACCGATTCGTCCTCGATAGCCGCTGTTATCACAGTTCGGGCATCCGACCGGTTCATAAATCTCCACTTCCTGTCCTTCCATGCCAAGGATTTCAAGTTCATCTTCATTTGCAAGGCGTTTCTGCTTGCATCTCGGGCACAGGCGGCGGACAAGACGCTGGGCAATAATACCTACTACCGAATCGGCGATCAGATAAGACTCAATTCCCATATCTTCCAGACGGGAAACTGTACTTGCTGCAGAGTTCGTATGCAGTGTGCTGACAACCAAGTGACCTGTGATAGACGCCTGCACCGCAATACTTGCTGTCTCACCGTCTCGAATTTCTCCGATCATGATAATATCCGGATCCTGACGCAGGATAGAACGAAGTGCACTTGCAAAGGTAAGTCCTGCTTTTACATTTGTCTGTACCTGATTGATACCTGCCACATTTGCTTCGACAGGATCTTCGACAGTGATGATATTAACTGCTTCTGTATTTAATTCGCTCAGTGCTGTATAAAGTGTTGTTGATTTACCACTACCTGTAGGTCCTGTAACAAGGATGATACCATGCGGATTCTTCAGAATATGTGTAAATACTTTTCTCTCACTTTCGCTGAAACCAAGTTCTGAGATATCTCGTGTCAGATTACCTTTGTTGGTAATACGCATAACTGTTTTTTCGCCGTATACCGTCGGAAGGATAGATACACGGATATCATATTCTCTGTTATCAACAAATGTTGTGATACGACCATCCTGTGGTTTTCTCTTTTCGGAGATATCCATTCCGCCGATAACCTTTAATCTGGCTACGATTGCAGGTAACAGCTTTATATTATATGTAATACGTTCGAATAATGCGCCATCAATTCGGTAACGGATTCGAACTTTCTTTTCCAGTGCCTCAATATGGATATCGGAAGCTCTCTGACGGACTGCCTGTTCAAGCATGTTATTGACCAGCTGTACGATCGGGGAATTGTTGACATCCTCATTGATCATACGATCCATTTCATCTTCCTGGAACAGATCAGCTCTTTCCTGCTCATAATCATTGGCTGCCTTGATTGCTTCGGCATTTCCGTAATATTTATCGATCGCCAGCATGATCTCACGCGGTGTTGCAACAGCCGGCTGGATCATACGGTTGCTGATCATCGAAAGATCATCGATCGCCAGCATATCCATCGGATCGGACATTGCCATGCAGATGACATTGACATTACGATCATCATACCGGTAAGGGATGGCTGAATATTTCTTTAATATATCCACGTCAAACATGGAAATCAGATCATCCGGGATGCGGCTCTGCAGATCCGCTCTTTCATATCCGAGCTGATGGCACAGAGCATTTGCCATTGTTTCATCTGTTACATATCCATCATTTACAAGAATTTCACCAAGTCGTTTCTTATTCTCCCTCTGCTTGGCAAGTGCTTCATCAAGCTGCTCCTGTGAAATGATACCTTCGTTAATAAGAATATCACCGATTCTTATTTTTCTTCTTCCTGATAACCCCATCTTACTGTCCTTTCATACTACTTCCTACTTTTTAAAATTCGGTCATTACGGGCATAGCAAACCCAAAGTA
>JBNMJP010000222.1:0-3610 GCA_050873905.1 Jutongia sp.
CCTATGGTTCTCTTACGAAAGAACAATTTGATAAAGAAATTGAAAAAGGTATGTCTGATGTAAAAGCTGGCAGAGTTTACTCAGCAGATGCCATTGAAGCTGAAATGAAAAGAGATTTTGGCATATGATTTTTTATGTGGCATATTCCGCTGAAGCAAGACAGGATTTGAGGGACATTTATGAATATATTGCGTATGAATTGTTGGTACCTGAAACAGCTGCCGGACAATGGTTGCATTGTTCGGAACGATAGGAAATAGCAATACAAGTTGTAGGCAGGTGGCTACCCAGGAGCAGATGGACCGATTTTGAAAAACTCTGTATCAATTTTCTTTACAGAAAAACTTTGTTCATAGATTCATGGTATAATCAGTTTAAGCGCTTGAATAAAGGAGATGGTTATACCATGAATTTGTTTTGCGAAGAGGTCCATAAACTGGAGGCGGAATTTAAACAATGCCGGAAGCTGCTGAACGCTATCGGGGATGAGAACCGCCAGCACCTTATATGCGTCATGATGAATATGCCGATTGATGGCGGCCTTGTATTGGAGATTGTCGAGCAGACGCATCATCCGGGCTGCCATTCCTTGATATGAAAAAGATCACAAGGGAGTTACTTAAGAAAGCCGAAAAACCTTCAATACGGTGACAGAACACAAAACCACGGGCAATACAAAAACCCATATACAAAGATTTGAAAAGAATTAAAGGAGATTATCCGGGAAGAAAATGAGAAGGCGCAGATGGAATGATTCTGTAATTCCGTCACTTCATGGGAGATAAATGTTATAGTGAATTTATAGTGAATAGAGAAACGCGATAGCGTAGTAAGCAATAATTTCAGATGATCCGGGTTTGGTTAGAGAGGAGAAGAATATGAACAACTATTGTATGATCCAGAACTCCAAAACGTTTGCATTTTCCGCAGAGAATCCAACCGGTGTACGCGCAGGTGGTTCACAGGGCGGTGACTGCACCAAGCTTCGTCCGACCGTGACGATTCCTGCAGGGGAAACCGTAACTCTGGTAGATGCTGCAGGACCGGGTGTGATCCAGCATATGTGGTTTACCGGATATGTCGGGCACCATTTTATCATCCGTATGTATTGGGATGATCAGGAATATCCGTCTGTGGAAGCTCCGCTCTCTGCATTCTTCGGATGTGCCTATGATGAAAATTTCGTGGACCGGGATGGCAAATATCCGGTGTTGAATTCTGCCATGATGCTGGTAGCTCCTGGTCGCGGCTATAACAGCTATTTTGAGATGCCGTTCCATAAGAGAGCTCGGATCACGATGGAAAACCGTGGTGACAAGGATGAAAATCTCTATTATATTATCACCGGAGCTTATCAGGAGATTCCGGCGGAGGCTGGTTATTTCCATGCCACCTATCGCCAAGAGCACCCGGTTCAGAAGGGTCGTACCTACACAATCGTTGATGGAATCGAAGGCAGGGGACAATTTGTTGGTGTGACTCTGGCAACTGGTATGAATGGCAACAATACCTGTTGGGTAGAAGGCGAAGCCCGCATGTATCTGGACGATGATCCGTATCCGTCTATCCACTATACCGGAACTGAAGACTACTTCGGCGGTTCCTATGGATTTGGAAATGACATCATCATCAAGAGCTATCAGACCTTCAGCGGCTTATATACCGGCATGTATGCAATCTATGGAGACAACCGGGAATTCTATAACGGACAGCAGAGATTCCTGCTGTATCATTTCCATATTGCAGACCCGATCCGTTTTGAGAATAAGTTTCGTATGACACTCGACAACATGGGCTGGACCGGACCGCGTTACGATGATTACACCAGTGTTGCTTATTGGTATCAGACCCTGCCGTCCGCACCGCTGATGCCACTGCCGACAGATGCAGAGATGTGTATGAGATAATAGAACCAGATTGGAGATGTCAGATAGATTGGTTTTAACCTTGCGACACGTCGCATCGGTTATATCGGACTGACATCAGAGATTTGCCGGAAAGGATAGAGGTATTATGTTACTGGAAGAGAAGTTTTTGGAATTTCATCGTTATGCCAGCAGCCACAATCTGCCGCTGGAAGCTATCAGTGTCGGAGATGAGAACAAGGTACTCTGTGAGATGCACTACGCAGCAAATGCACCGAGAAATATTTATTCACATACCAAGAGTTTTACGGTAACAGCAGTTGGACTCGCAATGGAAGAGGGAAAACTAAGCCTGGAAGATCATGTGGCGGAAGTGTTTAAAGATAAACTTCCTTCAAATCCGGATCCAAATCTGGAGAAGATTCAGTTGAAACATCTGCTCTGCATGTCCAGTGGCTTTGGTAAGGCACTTCTGATGAATGCGGACAGACGTCCGGGCGTCGGCGCACCGGATTATGAGAAATATATGATGGCACAGCCGGTTCCTGTGGAGCCAGGCAGTGCATTCTGCTATTCCTCTGCCGACAGTATTCTGGCTGCTCATATGGTAGAACGGGCCGTTGGCAAGCGGATGGGAGAGTATCTGTATGAGAAGGTATTCCAGCCCCTTGATATGGGATGGCCGCTCTGGGAGCATGATCCACAGGGACATCCGAATGGCGGCGGAGGTATGTATCTGACTTGTACCGAGATGATGAAACTGGGACAGCTCTATCTGGCTGAGGGTAACTGGAAGGGCGAGCAGATTGTCAGCAGGGACTGGGTGCAGGAGGTGTCCACCCCGAAATTTACCTTCGAGCCATCTGCAGATCTCTGGCATGTAGGATATGGCTATCAGTTCTGGATCAGTCCATATCCAGGATCCTATCGTGCTGATGGCGCATTCGGACAGATTACAACGATTCTCCCAGAGAAGGGATTGGTTGTTTCCATCCAATGTCCGGAGCGAGGTAATTTCGATCAGGTGAAACGTGCGCTGCATGAACATTTTCTGATGGAATTGTAAGAATAGACTTGCAACAATATGCTATAATTTGCCCAGAAACCGTACTTTTGGCTGCAAAGTAAAAATAGCAGAATATAAGAATAAATTACAATGGGGATGTGATAGAGGGAGAGGATCAGCTGGGCTGGTCCTTTTTCAGTGGAGTTAAACTTGTCTGAGTAATATGCTACAAACAAGTTTGTGGGCTGAAAAAACCAAAATAAAAGTGCCGAAAAATACAAGACGCAAAACATTAAGTAAACGCAATAATTAAACACAAAATATCGAATTGGTTTGACTTTTTGCGTTTTACTGAGGTATAATTTGCGTAAGATGAGGAATAATATTGCGAATGACAGGAGCTGATATATATGAAAACTTGTAAAGAAAAGGCTTTAGAGTGGAATGTTTCTCCACGTTCCGTAAATGATATGTGCAAAAAAGGAAGAATACAGGGTGCAATAAAAGAAAAAGGATCTTGGTTAATTCCAGACGACTCTCCAAAGCCAATGGATGGAAGAGTGTCTAATGGAAAATACATCAAGAAAAATATGGTTGCGAAAGCAGAAGTTAAATCATTACCAATAGGCATCTCTGACTATGTTCGTGCGCAGGAAGAATATTACTATGTCGACAAGACGTTATTAATCAAAGAATTCTTGGATCAAAAGCCATTGGTATCTTTGTTTACGAGACCAAG
>JBNMJP010000223.1:0-3601 GCA_050873905.1 Jutongia sp.
GGTAGTTCATGCAACGATTGAGTTTGTAGATATCGCAGGTCTGGTAAAGGGCGCATCCAAAGGAGAGGGACTTGGCAATCAGTTCCTTGCCAATATCCGTGAGGTTGATGCCATCGTTCATGTGGTACGCTGTTTTGATGATTCCAATATTGTGCATGTGGATGGAAGTGTTGATCCGGTCCGGGATATCGAGACGATCAATTTGGAGCTGCTGTTCTCAGATATGGAGATTTTGGAAAGACGTTATGCAAAGCTGGTGAAGAGTGTCAAGAATGATAAGACTCTCGTGAAAGAGACAGAGTTGGTGGAGAAGCTCAAGAAGCATATGGAGGATGGTAACCTGGCGAAGACCTACGAGCCGGAAGACGATGATGAGAAAGCATTGCTGGAAAGCTTCAATCTGCTGACATATAAACCGACAATTTATGCTGCAAATGTATCTGAGGACGATCTGGCGGATGATGCAGCTTCAAATGACTATGTGGCAAAGGTTCGCGAGTTTGCAAAGCAGGAAGGTTCTGAGGTATTTGTAATCTGTGCACAGATCGAGCAGGAGATTGCGGAGCTGGAGGATGATGAAAAGAAGGAATTCCTTGAGGACCTTGGGCTTTCCGAGTCAGGCTTAGACAAGCTGATCTCTGCAAGCTATAATCTGCTGGGCCTGATCAGTTATCTGACCACCGGACCGGATGAGAGCCGTGCATGGACTATTGAGAGAGGCACAAAGGCTCCTCAGGCAGCAGGAAAGATTCATACAGACTTTGAACGCGGTTTTATTCGTGCAGAGGTTGTAAGCTATGACAATCTGGTGGAGCAGGGCAGCATGAATGCAGCGAAAGAAAAAGGACTTGTCCGTTCCGAAGGAAAAGACTACGTCGTACAGGACGGCGATGTTGTATTATTCCGTTTTAATGTGTAAAACGATTTAGAGCCACATAGAAATCAGCGAAAGAAACTACGTCAAACTTGTAAGTAAATAAAGAAGGGAGAAATTAAAATGGCTCCGGATATTCGATTCCCCCATCTGGGGATAGAGATCGCATCACTGGGGAAAGGCATTACCATTGGTGGTTTCACCATTGCATTTTATGGAATGATCATTGCGTTTGGTATGGTGATGGGATATCTGATGACAGCATTTCAGGCAAAGCGCACCGGGCAGGAGCCGGATCTCTATCTGGATCTTGCATTGTGGGACATTGTATTTGCTGTGATCGGTGCGAGAATATATTACGTTGTATTTAGCTGGGATTACTATAAGGATAATTTATTGCAGATATTCAATACCCGTGGCGGAGGCTCGGCGATTTACGGCGGTGTGATCGCCGGTGTGATCACAACCATTATCTTCGGGAAGGTTCGGAAGCAGAATTTCTTTCAGCTTCTGGATACCGCCTGTGTTGGACTGATCACAGGGCAGATTATTGGTCGCTGGGGCAATTTCTGCAACAGGGAAGCATTTGGCGGATATACCAATGGTCTGTTTGCGATGCAGCTCAAAGAGAGTGATGTGGCATCCTCCAATCTGACCCACGCTGTGTTGAAGCATATTGTAGAGATTGATGGAACCCGATATATCCAGGTGCATCCGACATTTCTTTATGAATCACTTTGGAATGTCGGTGTATTGATCATATTGCTGCTTTTTACAAAGCACCGCAAATATAATGGGCAGATATTTTTGATCTATCTGCTGGGATATGGCCTTGGCAGAGTGTGGATCGAAGGTCTGCGGACGGATCAGCTGATCTTTTTCGGTACAGGTGTAGCTGTTTCCCAGGTGCTGTCAGGGGTACTGGTAGCGGTATCGGCAGCGATAATGATCTATCAGTATGTGAAGGGACGACAGGAGAGAAAAACAGCCTAGAGATGCATCTGGGCAAGTACGCAGCGTTTTAATATCAAATGTAAAGCCGAAATAGAAACAAATAAAAACGATTGTAAATAATTAAAAACAGAGAGGAATATGAACCGGTTTCATATTCCTCTCTGTTTTGTATGATAAATTCCAGATTATCCGTCATTTTATAAATCAGGATCAATGATTCGATGCATTAGTCCTCATCTTCATTCTGTACAGACAGAAGCTGTCTCTTGCGGGCCATTTCATCACTGTCCAGATACTCGTCATAGGTAGAGATCTTATCGATCAGACCGCCCGGAGTGATCTCCATAATACGGTTGGCGATCGTCTGGATGAACTGGTGATCCTGCGAGGTGAAAAGAACCACGCCAGGGAACTTGATCAGACCATTATTTAATGCCGTGATCGACTCCATATCCAGATGGTTGGTCGGCTCATCCATGATCAGAATGTTGGATGCAAGGATCATCATCTTGGACAGCATAACGCGGACACGCTCACCACCGGAAAGAACATTTACCTTCTTGACACCGTCTTCACCAGGGAAAAGCATACGACCAAGGAAACCACGTACATAGGTCGGATCCTTCTCCGGAGAGAATGGCATCAGCCAGTCAACGATCGTGTCATCGCTGGCAAAAAGCTCCGTGTTGTCCTTCGGGAAGTAAGAGAAGCTTGTGGTCACGCCCCACTTGTAAGAGCCCTCGTCCGGCTCCATTTCTCCGGCAAGGATCTGGAACAGAGTGGTAGCGGCGATCGTATTGCTGCCCACGAAAGCAACCTTATCCTCGCGGCCGATGATAAAGGAAATATCATCCAGAACCTTTACTCCGTCAATGGTCTTGGAAAGATGCTCTACGGTAAGAACCTCATTACCAATCTCACGCTCCGGACGGAAATCAATATAAGGATATTTACGGCTGGAAGGCTTCATATCGTCCAGCTCAATTTTTTCCAAAGCACGTTTTCTGGAGGTCGCCTGCTTCGACTTGGAAGCGTTGGCGCTGAATCGCTGGATAAATTCCTGCAGTTCCTTGATCTTTTCCCCTTTCTTCTTATTGGCTTCCTTCATCTGCTTGATCATCAACTGGCTTGACTCATACCAGAAGTCGTAGTTTCCGGCATAAAGCTGGATCTTTGCATAATCAATATCTGCGATATGGGTGCAGACCTTGTTCAGGAAATAACGGTCATGGGATACCACGATCACGGTGTTGTCAAAATCGATCAGGAAATCCTCCAGCCAGCGGATTGCTTCCAGATCCAAATGGTTGGTCGGCTCGTCGAGAAGGAGAATGTCCGGATTACCAAACAGTGCCTGTGCCAGAAGGATTTTAACCTTCTCATTGGCAGGCAGTTCGCTCATCATCATGGAATGTGTCTCGGTAGGTACACCAAGTCCGTTCAGAAGGGTAGCAGCATCGGATTCCGCTTCCCATCCGTTCATGGTAGCAAATTCCTCCTCAAGCTCAGCGGCACGGATACCGTCCTCATCGTTGAAATCCGGTTTTGCGTAGATTGCATCCTTTTCCTTCATGATCTGGTAAAGACGCTCATTTCCCATGATAACGGTATCCAATACAGAATACGCATCATACTGAAAGTGATCCTGCTTCAGGAAAGAAAGACGCTGTCCCGGTGTGATAATAACATCACCCTTTGACGGCTCGATCTCGCCGTTTAAGATCTTCAGAAAAGTAGATTTACCGGCACCATTGGCACCGATCAGTCCATAAC
>JBNMJP010000224.1:0-3600 GCA_050873905.1 Jutongia sp.
GAACCCCTGTTTTCGCCGTGAGAGGGCGACGTCTTAGCCGCTTGACCAACAGACCATTTTCTCTGCTGCGCTTTACCGCGTCAGCAGTTGATATATTACACTACTTTCTGACAAATTGCAAGCATTTTTTTGAAATTTTTCCAAAAAATTTTACAAATCTATCGGAAACCCGCATATTTCCTGGATTTCTAACGACCAAAATATTGATCAATTCCATCAGCCATACCGACAGCCATCTTATTTCTGGTCTCTTTTTTCTGCATATAACGATCCTCCGATGCATTACTTAAAAATCCCATCTCGATCAATGTCACCGGTATTTTACTCCAGTTTGTACCGGTAAGATCATCTCTCAGAGAAAGTCCTCTGTTACGGATTCCGGTTTTTTTGCAATATTTTCTCAAAATACATTGTGATAATTTCTTGGACTTTGCACTCAGTTTTCCTACATAACGGTTTCTGGTGGAAGGATATAACGCCGAAGCGCCTCTCACGGAAGACGACGCAGAACTGTCCCCGTGAATCCTGATATAGATATCTGCACCACTTTTATTGGCAATCTGTGCACGTTGTTTATTACTGATATTTACGTTATTTTTGCTACGGATCATGATCACCTTATAGCCCCTGGATTCCAGCTCTTTTTGAAGCTTTTTGGCTACGATCAGATTTAACTTATACTCCGGCACATGAGATGCGACACCTGTGGCTCCCCCGGCTACCTTTGCCTTTTTGGTAGACGAACCCGGTCCTACCGGCTCTGTAGAGCTGTCACCGCAGGACTGATGTCCGGCATCAATCGCAACCACTCTCTGACGTTCTGCAGCTTTTGCCTTTTGTCCATTTCCCTTAATGGTGCCGAATTTCTTAAATGGATAAATCCGTAATACGGCTTTCCCTTCAATCTTATCTCTGGATACCGGTCCTACTTCCTCATAACGGCTGTCTTCACTGACTTCCCGGTTGTCTCCCAGCACAAAATACTCGTCCTTACCAAGTTTCAAAGGCTCTGAGGCAATACCGGACTCTGTCATGGGATCCTTGCCATAATTCTCCTTAAGCACCTTACCGTCAATATAAATAGTATCTCCAATAATCTGAATTGTCTCTCCCGGCAGACCGATCACACGCTTGATATAATAATCCTCATTCTCTCTGCCATAGGGATAAAACACGATAATATCAAATCTTTTCGGATCGGAAAAGCGGTAGGACAGTTTATCTACCAGCAGATTATCCTCATCCTGCAGGGTAGACTCCATTGAAGTTCCATCAACGATCGTTCTCTGAATCACGTAACGAGGTACTACCATAACGCAGACCACAATGATCGCCACATAAACAATCAACTCGATCAATGCACTTTTTATTTTTTGAAGTCTGGCAGGCTTCTTTTCCGATTCATTTTCTGATGTATTCTCCTCTGCAGGGCATTCTTCCTCCTGCTGGATTTCTTTTGTCTGATCCTGATTTTCTTCCATCATCAACAAGCTCCTCTGCCTCTAATCTATACGGTCTGATCTTTCCACGAAAGACTTCCTCTACTCGTCTTCCTCGGAAAATGAAATAAATGATTCTGCTTCCTCTGCTCTCTCCTGAGCTTCTTTGGCCTTTCTAGCCTCGATTTCAGCAGCTTCCTCCTCACTAAGGATATGGATTTTGGAATTACTGAGTTCCTCAATCGCAGTAGACAATGGCTTTGGACATTTTGCCTTTACTAACGGCTGCACTCCGTCAATCAGCTGGCGTGCTCTCTTAGAAGTTGCCAATACAATAGAATAACGGCTGTTTACTACAGGCGCCTCACCAGTCTCTACCTCGCTGTTTACTAATTTCATTAAGTCTGTATAAGATGGATGTAACATAATATTCCCCTTTCAAATTTTAATCTAGCTTATAGAATATCGCAAAAAGATAAATTTATCAACTATCTTTTTTCAAACTCCCGTTTTATTTTTTGAATAAAATCCTCCTGCTGCTCCCTTTTGTAATGAAGAGAACGGATCAGACTATGCACATTTTCCACGCACTCATCCAGATCATCGTTTACCACAATGTAGTCATATTGCTCCATATAACTGCACTCTTCCTTGGCTCTGGCCATACGGTTGCGGATCACTTCCTCGGTCTCGGTGCCTCTGCCCCGGAGCCGGTTTTCCAATACATCGACCGCAGGCGGTGTCAGAAAGATCAGGTTTGCCTCCGGCAGGATTTCTCTTACATGAAGAGCTCCCTGCATTTCGATCTCCAGGATCACATCCTTTCCCTGCTCCAGCTGCTGTACCACATATTCCTTTGGTGTTCCATAGTAATTTCCCACATACTGGGCATATTCGATCAGCTGATGCTCTGCGATCATCCGCTCGAACTCTTCCTTTGTCTTAAAGAAATATTCTCTGCCATCCTGCTCCCCCTCTCTTGGAGAACGGGTTGTTGCTGAGATGGATAAACCATAGTCATATTTATCCAGAAGCTGTTTCACAACAGTTCCCTTTCCGGCTCCTGAAAATCCTGAAATTACGGTAAGAACTCCTTTGTCTGACATTTTTATTCCTCCATTTCCATATTCCGCAGATCACCTTCCTGCGGCGAATGAACCCTGCTCTCAATGGTTTCCGGCAAAAGTGCTGACAGCACCAGATGCCCGCTGTCCATTACCAGAATACATTTGGTCTTTCTCCCACATGTGGCATCCACGGCCAGCCCGGCATCCTTCGCATTTTGAATCATGCGCTTGATGGGTGCCGCATCAGCCCGTACGATGCTGATGACCTTATTCATATTGACCACATTTCCATAACCCACATTAACCAGCATAATAAACCATGCCTTTCTATCACCCAAAGCCCTGAAAATCTTCCGGCAGGTATAAATCCCTCAAAATGATCCGGAGCGATTTCCGTCTTTTTCGCTATTCTATGTTCTGAATCTGCTCTCTGACCTTCTCGATCTCTGTTTTCAGATCAATCGCAATATTAGATAATGCTCTGTCATTTGCCTTGGAGAGGATCGTATTGGACTCCCGGTTCATCTCCTGCGCAATAAAGTCCAGCTTTCGTCCAATATTATCTCCCAGCTTCAAGGTATCTCTCATATTCTTAATATGGCTGTGCAGACGCACGGTCTCCTCATCCACGCAGACTTTATCGGCATAAATAGTCAGCTCCGTAGCAAGCACACGTTCGTCGATGTTTTTATCTCCCAGAAGCTCCTCCACCTTTTCGGTAATCTTATTACGGTACTCCTCCATCATTTCCGGAGAACGTTTCTCCACATCACATACCATCTGTTCAATGCCATCCAGCTTTTCATTCAGATCATGGAACAGGTGCTCCCCTTCCTTTTCTCTCGCCTCCACGAAATGAGCCGCCGCCTGGCGCAGTGTCTGCTCCAGCACAGGGAATAAAGTTTCCTCATCGTCGTCTGCTTCGTCCAGAGCAATTACATCCGGCATCCGGATCAATGCCGCTGCAGTAATCCCCTTTTCCAGTTCAAAGGTCTGGGCTGCCTTTTCAATGGCATCCATATATCCCTGTGCTACCGTATCATGATAATCCACCTTTGTTTTCTTCCCGGCATAATCCTCGTAGGAAATATAAA
>JBNMJP010000225.1:0-3590 GCA_050873905.1 Jutongia sp.
CGATAACATTTTTATCATCATTCGGATCCTTAGGAAGCATCAAAATCTTTAACTCCTGCTCACACTTTTCTACCGTGTCACGGCACTCTGCCAGTTCTTCTTTGGCAAGCTCCCGCATCTCCTCGTCATTTTCCTCCTCCAGCATCTGAAGACTTTCCTCAATCCCGTCCTTTGCCGCACGGTATTCCTGATACTTTTCCACGATCGGAGTCAGCTCGCTCTGCTCCTTCATCAGCTCCCGGTATTTATTCTGGTCATTAATGACATCCGGATCCGTCAGCTGCATATTTATCTCTTTCAGACTCCGCGCCAAATCCTCTAAACGATCAAACATTTTTCTTCCTCCTGTTTCCTGCTATTGTTTATTCTTGCACAAACTTTGAACCTTAACTTAAGCACAAAGCCTTTATTTTTTATTCAGACTTCCCATCACAACTCTGTCATTTCCACACAGATCCTGATGGCATTCTATCTTTTCAAAGTCATGTTCCATAAATAACTCTGATACAGCCTTTCCCTGATCATATCCGATTTCCACCGCAAAGATACCACCCGGCTCTAAATGAGACGGAACCTGCTCTAACAGACGACGATATAGAACCAGACCATCCGAACCGCCATCCAACGCAAGCAACGGCTCATGCTCCCGCACCTCCGGCATCAGGCCGCGAACCACCTCTGTTGCAATATAAGGCGGATTCGACACGATGATATCATACTTTTCAGATATATTTTCCAAAAGATCTCCCTGATAAAACTTGACATCTGCCTCCAGCTTTTCAGCATTCTTTCTGGCAATGTCCAACGCCTTTTCCGAAACATCTGTGGCATCCACACGTCGCGGTACTCCCAGCTTTGCCAGAGATATGGCAATACATCCGGAGCCGGTACAGACATCTAAAATACTCTTGTCTGAAGCCAACGGAAGCAGCTTTTCCACCAAAAGCTCTGTATCCTGTCTTGGCACCAGTACATCCGGAGATACGATAAATTCCAGTCCCATAAATTCCTGTGTCCCGGTCAGATGCTGAACCGGAATATGGCTGCCACGCTGTTGGATCAGATCACGGTATCTATGGATATCCTCCTGCGAAGCATTCTCCTGCTGCCGCAGAAAGAATTTAGCCCAGTCCATATGACTGATATATTCCAGCAAAAGCCAGGCATCAAGCTCTGCATCCTCAATTTTGCAAGCTGTCAGAGCATTTTTCCCTTCTGTGAGAAGTTCTCTAAAGGTCATTTGCAACCTCCTGTCCTTATCTCCACAAATTTCATTTATGACACCGGCCACTATTTCTTCTTATCATCAAAGAAACGATCCAGACTCTTCAGATCATCGGCATCCTGCTCAACCGTTACCTTTGGCGCAGCAATTCTTTCCTCATCCAGCTTTGGAAGTTCCTGTGTTGCCGCAAGACGTTCCGCCCGGCGTTTTTTTGCCTCTTGATATGCTTTCTCATGAGCCGCCTCTTTGGCTTCTTGCTCCTTAATCTGACGCATACGTTCCGCTGCACGGTTCCGGTACCTGGCTTCCCGCTCCTCCAACTCCCGGCGTTTCTTTGATTTTGGCAGTTTATTCCAGAAGCCCGAAGTGTTTCCCTTCTCTTTCGTTACCTGGCGGCGTACTGGTTTCTTCCTTACATCGGCAGCTTTCTCTAACTCTGCACTTTCTTCTTCCTTCTTCTCGGCAGCTTTCTCTAACTCCCTGCTCTCTTCTCCCTTCTCCCGGGCAGCCTTCTCTAACATCCGGCTCTCTTCCCGTTCCTGAACCTCTTCCGTCTTCTCACTCTTTCGTGTAACAGCTTCTTTCTCTCCACCATCTTTCTTCTGCTTCTTCGTTACAGCTCCACTACGGCTCCAGACAGCTTCATCCACTTTCTCCGGTTTTACAGTGAAAATCCCGGCATCGTCATTTGTCTGTGCGTCCTCCTCCGCAAAAGCAGCCTCTTCCATCTCTTTTTCTGACTCCTGCTGTCTCTTTTTCTCTGCCTTTTTCTTTCTGCGGACACGGCGCTCCTGTTCCTTCACCAGCTCTGCCTGATAAGCTCTCCAGTCAAATACTGCCTCTACCGATGCGATCGCCACCTCGATCATTCCGTCATCCGGTTCTTTGGTGGTCAGCTTCTGCAACCAGAGTCCCGGCTTACTAATAAAAAGAACCAGCTTATTATCGGAATTTCCCACAAACTGAATCAACTCAAAGGACACTCCTGCCACTACCGGAATCAGGATAATGCGGTAAAGCATCCGCAGCCACAGATTGTCAAAACGTATGAACAAAAAGAAAATAATACTGATGATCATCACCACCAGCAAAAAGCTTGTTCCACATCTTCTGTGATAACGGGACTGCTTTTTCACATTTTCCACGGTAAGATCCAGACCATTTTCCACGCAATTGATGGTTTTATGCTCCGCACCATGATACATAAATGTTCTTTTGATATCACTCAAAAAGGAGATTGCCACAACATAGCCCAAAAACAGCAAAACCTTCAAAATACCCTCAATAACAGAAATCGTCGTCTGAGAATGTACCTTTCCCCGAAACAGCTCCGATACTGCAAAGGGAAGTATCATAAAAAAGCCGATTGCCAGCAGAATGGATAATGCCACGATCAAAATATTCTCCAGCATGTCCTTTCGGTCAGACACCTCCACAGCCTCTACTTTACCGGTTCTTTCTTCCTCTTCCTCAATAAAACTGGAGGAATATGTCAATGTCTTAATTCCAAGTATCAATGATTCTATAAATGCCACGACACCGCGAACAATCGGCAGACGAAGCAGAATATGCTTTTCTCTGACGCTCCCTGTGTTCCAGTTTTTAACAGAAATTTCTCCATCGGGCTTTCTCACGGCAACTGCATATTTATCACGGTTACGCATCATAACCCCTTCAAGCACCGCCTGTCCGCCAATTCCTGATGATTTCATCGTATCGATCCTTCCTACTAACTAAAACTATTGATTAACACAAATGGTCACAATACCACAAAGGTACTGTGACCATTTGAAAGACCGGTCTCCCCGGCCAAATATCCCGCTAGTTTGCGTTAATGCCATAACGACGATTGAATTTATCAATCGCACCACGAGCTTTAACAGCCTTCTGCTGTCCGGTGTAGAATGAATGGCACTTAGAGCAGATTTCTACATGGATCTCTTCCTTTGTAGAACCTGTTACAAACTCATTTCCACAGTTGCAGACAACCTTTGCCTGATAATAATTAGGATGAATTCCTTCTCTCATGATGTTAGTAACCTCCTTTCGTTATCCTGACAGGGATAACCTATTACTTACACACAACTTACTCAGTATATCATAGCATAATTTCAAATGCAAGCATTTTTCTTAGACAATTTTCACTTTTTTTACAAGCTGGATCAGTTCCTTATTATCCTTTGTCTTACGGAACATGGAAATAATATTTTCCACTGCCTCCTCGGACTTGGAACTGCCAAACGCCTTACGGATCAGGAAATTCGCCTCGAGTTCCTCCTGATCTAACAAAAGATCATCTCTTCGTGTGCTGGATCTCGGCAGATCGATCGCCGGGAAGAGACGTTTCTCGGAAAGACTTCGATCC
>JBNMJP010000226.1:0-3567 GCA_050873905.1 Jutongia sp.
GTATCGGAATGCTATAAGGCGGGATTGGTGACTTATTCCAATAAGGCAAAGCGGAAATTCCTGGGAGTGCGCAAGAGTACACTGGACAAATACGGAGCCGTCAGCAGCAAGACTGCCTCAGAGATGGCAAAAGGGGCTGCACTGTTAATGAAATCGGATGTGGCTGTGGCAGTGACCGGAATCGCGGGACCGGATGGCGGAACCGAGGAAAAACCGGTAGGACTGGTATATATCGGATGCAGTGTGAAGGGAGAAGTTACGGTGAAGGAGTATCATTTCTCCGGAACCCGCAGCCAGATCAGAGAGGCATCCACCTCTGCAGCACTGATCCTCATGCGCAGCTGTATCCTGAAATATTTCAGTAAAGTCACTTTTGGTAAAAAGTAATAAAAAAATATTTTGTGAGATACCCTCAAAATGAAGGGGTAGAAAATTGTAGATAGTGACGAAAACACAGGAAATGTATCATGCGTCCTTGCGGAAAGAAAGGATGTGTGATACATTTCGTTTGTATCTTTTTATCTCTGATCATCGACAGTTCAGGCATTCGCCAAAATTTCAGACGATCATCGGAAAGAAAAATAAGTTACAGTTCATACCTGAGCCAGTAATGGAATCTGAAAATGTCATGGGAATGCATGAGAAAAAGACCTCTCAGTTAAGACAGGAGGCAGATGGATCCGCAACAGGAGAGAAGACTTTGCAGACGGTATTATAAATATTGGCGCCCTGCAGCCGGCGTGTTTCGATGATGCTCATGGCATTGCAGAGAAATTCCACACTGCTGTTGCTGCGAAAACTGACAGCCTGCTTCTGCTTCCGCTTATACTTACGAAGTGCTCTTTCAGAAAGGTTGTCCGTGTAGTCGATTTCGGGATGGGTCAGGAAAAGAAGATGATTGTCCCTGTAGGCAGTCATCCTTTTGAGAAGATTAAATCCATCCCGGTAATATTTATCCGGAGGAGAATCCTGATATTCGGAGTGCCCCAGTTTCAGTATTGCATCGTATCTGCTGTAATAGGATTGAATCAGTGTATCAGAAAGACCTGTTCTGTTATCCTTTGTTTCATGGATCATGGAAGAAAGGAACTCTTTCATCTGGGAATTCCATGACAGATGGGGTTCATTATCGATACTGTCCTGAAGGTAGCGGAGAACATGAGCCAGACATTCCTGATGATTGGCGCCATAGTTATAATAAGTCTTATCATGATCATGAACGAGAGTCTGCTGATACTGCTCCACAGGAGTACCCTTGAGACCTTCATGGCCTTTGTGCTCCCGGAAGAAATATAACATTTCATTTTCATTTGCACAGACAATGACAAAAGAAGATCTGCCGTTTACCCTGGCATTGGTGGCATCAGAGTACATGACGGGATACTGGAGAAGCCTTTGGAAGATCCGGTTCCGTTCCGCTTCCGTAGAAGCGGAAAATTTCTGGGTAAGTCCGGCAATGGTACCTTTGGAAAGAATAATTTTTCCGTTTGTGATACCTTCGATCAGTTCCTGTGTTTTATCAATGGAGACATTGCAGTAATCTTTCAGGAGAAAAGCCAGAGCTTTAACATTTTCACCATAATTAGTATCATTGACCACACCGGCAGGGAAGGGAGCGTGGCCTCTGGAACCGGTAAGACGGTTCCTGTATTCCGGAGTGGAATACTCTGTAACGTGGGTGGAAACAGAGATGTCGACCAGCTGTTTTGTGATCATTTTTCCGGTAAGATAGTAATCGGGATGATTGAGGATACTGTCAGGGACAGGAATGGACAGAAAATCTGTAGGCTCCAGATGAGGCCTTTTATGCCCGGGATGGCCCGGCTGTGCACCGGGAGTTCTGGTAGTAGGCTTCCTGCTGTTTTTGATCTTTTTATGGTTGGGTTTAGCAGAGGACGGCAAGGAGGAATTTTCATAGTCACGATGCATCTGGTGAAGGAGATGGTCGCATTTGTTTTTCAGGTCTGCGTTTTCTTTTGTAAGGGCAGAGATTTCCCCACGGAGCTGGCCGCAGAGTTTCTGCAGGTCTTCCAACTGGATCAGGAGCTCAACAATGTCGCCTTTGGAGCGCAATTCAGAGACAGCATCCTGCCAGAGGCGGTGATAACGGTCGGATTCCTTTTTGAGTTTTTCTTCCCGGCGGAGATGCTTTTGGATCTCGGTTTCAAAATGACCCCGGAGTTCGTCAATGCCAAGGGAGGACTCCAACTGCTCCAGTTTTTTCCGGAGCCTTGCGTTTTCGCTATGAAGTTTAAAATTTTCTTCATAAAGGGAATCTTTCATGGGAGGCCATCCTTATTATTGAGTGTTGGACAGTTCGTCAAGGATTGTCTGCTGTTTATCACAAAGAGCCTGAAGATTCAGGATAAGCTTATTCTGATTCAGAATAAGAGCTTCTTTGGTATCCAGAAGTTCTTCGAGAGTCTGGCAGCGTTTTTGGAGAGCATCATTCTGCTTTTGGAGATTTTGGATCATAAGCTGCTCGATTGTGGGATGTGGCATATCTATCACCTCGGTTCTTATGAGATGATTATACAGGAAAGTGCAGAAAAAAGCGAATCTTTGGGAAAAGAGGAACCGTCAGAATGCCGGGTGGATAAGTTGCAGGGAGCAGGAAAAAGAGAACTCTGAAAAGAGAAAAAAAGGACAAAAGGGAGCGATCTGCAATGAAAAAAGAGGATAAAAGAGGGAGGATGGACAGATATGTGGATAAGAAAATTTCAAGGGGTATACTTGTGCAAAATGAAAAAATAAATTTCGGCGATATGCACAAAAACAGTCATTTACTGGCGTGGGTGTGAACTGTAACAACAGATCCGGTGCAGGAATAATAAGGGAGTTTTATGGTACTCTAAAAATGATACCTTCTTATCAGAACAGGGAACGAAAGGATTCTGATAAGGAGGTATTTTTATGAAAGGATATGTGACTGCCAGCGGATATATGGGATATGTGGAGAATGAATATATCTTATTTGCCAGTGAAGATGACTATTTTGAATATGTGGATTCGTTAAATTTTTAATTAATGTCCAGTGTCTTTACCGAAGCCGTGCATATGTGATATAGTACAAATGTAAAGAAAAATGTAAGGGGTTTCAACGCTGCACGGTAAGGGGTAACGGTGGAATTCTGATAAAACATTTGGCAAAATATGCAGATGGGAGTTTATATTATGGAACTGACTGAGAAGAAGGAATTTGACCTGCTCTCCCTGGGAGAGATCATGCTGAGATTATCACCGCCCGACAATGAGCGTATTACCAGAGGCGACAGCTTCAGCAAGCAGGCAGGAGGTGCAGAACTGAATGCCATTACCGGTGCGGCAATGTTGGGATTGCGTTGCGGTATCATTTCCAAGCTTCCGGCCAATGACCTGGGTGTATATATCAAGAACCGTGTACGTCTCTGCGGTGTCAGCGATGACTATCTGGTATACGATGACGACAAGGATGCCAGACTGGGCGTGTACTACTATGAGAATGGCGCTTATCCCAGAAAGCCCCGTATTGTATATGACCGCAAGAATACCTCCATCAACAAGCTGACCGTTGATGACTATGATGAC
>JBNMJP010000227.1:0-3554 GCA_050873905.1 Jutongia sp.
TAATATTGGAGCCTGTATTTCTGCGGTACTTACCAGTCTTTCCGGAAACAAGATGGCCAAAAGAGCAGCCTGCCTTCACTTATCCTTCAATGTGCTGGGATCTGTTCTGATGTTTATTGTACTTGTGCTTGGCAGCAATGGTGTGGAGCATCTGCTTCATATTATGACAGAGCATACCTGTACACAGCCGGATCAGATGGTAAATGGTGTCAATGTGTTCCTTCAGAGAGAGGTTGCCAATACCCACACTATGTTTAAGGTGGTTCAGGTGGCGGTATTCTTCTTCCTTTCACCACTTTTGATCAAGCTGTCCTATATTCTGATCCCGGGAGAGGATCAGGAGGAGGAAGCAGCAAGCACGGCACCGGAGCTTGCTTATATTGGCGGACACAATGTATATAATCCGACTACAGCAGTACCGACCGGTATCTGCGAGATCGTCCGCATGGGAAATATTGCACAGGAAAATATGGAAAAGGCAATGGATGCCTTACTTCTTAAGGATGAAAACCTCATTGCAGAGGTATACCAGACAGAGATCACGATCGATTATCTCAACACGGAGATCACCAATTATCTGGTGCAGATCAACACCTTGTCTTTGCCGGTGGCAGACCGGAAGATGCTTGGCGGACTGTTCCATGTGGTCAATGATATTGAGCGCATCGGGGACCACGCAGAAAATATCGCAGATTTTGCCAAGACATGTATCGATCAGGAGCTTACCTTCTCGGAGGAGGCTGTGCAGGAGTTAAAGGATATGCTGGATGATACCTGCGAGATCCTGTCACTGGCACTGAATATGTTCAGTCATAACAGTGAGGAGCATTTGCAGGAGATTCTTGATCTGGAAAATGAGATTGATGATATGGAGCGTCAGCTTCAGAACAATCATATTGTACGTCTGACCAGTGATAAATGTCAGGCACATGCCGGCATGATCTTTACGGATGTGGTATCCGGTCTGGAGCGTATTGCAGATCACTCTACCAATATCGCTTTCTCCATCCTGAAGGATGATCCGGAGGCGGACAAGAATCAGGAGCATATCGAGGAAGTGCTTGGATAGTAAAAGTGATTTGAAATTTCCGGTATTTCAGATGCCGGATTGACGGAAAGATAATCTTTACGATACAGGAAACAATGATTGACAGATACAAACCCTTAATTTATAATTATAAATTAAGGGTTTTTTCTTTGTTGAGAATAAGAAAAAACAATGCCGGCATAGAATCTGGGACGGCCGGTCATACAATTTGTGGATGCATATGGAAATGTGCAGAATGGAGGATAAAGATGCAAAAGTATGGAGTGAATGAGCTTCGAAGAATGTATTTACAGTTTTTTGAAAGCAAGGATCATTTGGCGATGAAGAGCTTTTCACTGGTTCCACACAATGATAACAGCCTTTTGCTGATCAATGCGGGTATGGCACCATTGAAGCCGTATTTTACAGGACAGGAGATTCCGCCAAAGCGCAGAGTGACAACCTGTCAGAAATGCGTCCGTACAGGAGATATTGAGAATGTCGGCAAGACAGCACGTCATCTGACATTTTTTGAGATGCTTGGTAACTTCTCCTTTGGAGATTATTTCAAGCATGAGGCGATTGCATGGTCCTGGGAGTTTCTGACCAAGGTCATTGGCATGGAGCCGGAGAGATTATATCCGTCCATCTACGGAGAGGACGAGGAAGCATACGATATCTGGACAAAAGAGATCGGCGTGCCGGGAGAGAAAATCACCAGATTTTACCGTGATGAGAACGGAGAATGTGATAACTTCTGGGAGCATGGTGCAGGCCCTTGCGGTCCTTGCTCTGAGATCTACTATGACAGAGGAGAGAAGTACGGCTGCGGCAAACCGGATTGTAAGGTGGGCTGTGACTGTGATCGTTTTATAGAGGTATGGAACAACGTATTTACACAGTTTAACGGCGACGGCCACGGTGGTTATGAGGAGCTTCAGAATAAAAACATTGATACCGGTATGGGTCTGGAGCGTCTGGCTGTTGTCGTACAGGATGTGGATTCTGTTTTTGATATTGATACCATGAAAGCCATCCGTGACCGCATCTGTGACATGGCTCATACACAGTATCAGGTAGATGATGAGAAGGATGTTTCTATCCGTCTGATCACGGATCATATCCGTTCCTCTACATTCCTGATCTCTGACGGCGTTATGCCAAGCAACGAGGGACGCGGCTATGTACTCCGCCGTCTGATCCGCCGTGCAGCACGCCACGGAAGAAAGCTCGGTATTGACGGAGCATTCCTTGCAGAGCTGTCCAAGACGGTGATCAACGAGTCCAAGGACGGTTATCCGGAGCTGGAAGAAAAGAAAGAATTTATCTTAAATGTATTAAATAAAGAAGAAGAGCAGTTCAACAAGACCATCGATCAGGGGCTTGCAATCCTGAATGAGATGCAGGAGGCTATGGCTGCCAAGGGACAGAAGGAGCTTTCCGGTGCCGATGCATTTAAGCTTTATGATACCTATGGATTCCCTCTGGATATCACCACAGAGATCCTGGAGGAGAAGGGCTGTACCGTGGATGAGGAAGGCTTTAAGAAGTTCATGGAGGAGCAGAAGGACAAGGCACGTAAAGCAAGAAAAGAGACAAACTATATGGGAGCGGAGGAGACGGTTTATCAGCAGATCGATCCGGCGATCACTTCCAAGTTTGTAGGATATCATGATCTGGAGCATGATTCTAAGATCACAGTGCTTACCACAGAGACAGAGCTTGTAGATGCACTCACAGACGGACAGACCGGTACGGTTATCGTAGAGGAGACTCCGTTCTATGCAACCATGGGTGGTCAGAAAGCGGACGTCGGAACAATCCTTGTGGGAGACAGCGAGTTTGTTGTAGAGGATACTGTTCATTTACAGGGTGGCAAGATCGGTCATATCGGTAAGGTCACAAAGGGCATGATCAAAAAAGGCGATACCGCCACATTAAAGGTATGTCCAAAGAACCGTCTGGATACAGGCAAGAACCACAGTGCGACACATCTTCTGCAGAAGGCACTTCGTCAGGTGCTTGGCAATCATGTAGAGCAGAAGGGCTCTTATGTAGATGCAGAGAGACTTCGTTTTGACTTCTCTCATTTCTCCGCAATGACACCGGAGGAGATCGCAAAGGTTGAGGAGATTGTCAATGATCAGATTTCTGCCAGTCTTGATGTTGTGACAGAGGAGATGACTCTGGAGGAAGCCAAGAAGACAGGAGCAATGGCACTCTTTGGTGGAAAATATAGTGATAAGGTACGTGTTGTCAAGATGGGAGACTTTAGCACAGAGCTTTGTGGTGGTACTCATGTGGCCAATACCAGTGTGATTGCATCCTTTAAGATTATTTCTGAGAGCGGTGTTGCTGCAGGTGTCCGTCGTATTGAGGCACTGACATCGACAGGACTTATGAAGTATTATGACAATATTGAGAAGGAGCTGAATGCAGCAGCAAAGGCAGCCAAGGCTGAGCCGGAGAAGCTGAAAAAGAAGATTCAGTCTATGCAGGAGGAGATCAAGGCACTGCAGTCAGAGAA
>JBNMJP010000228.1:0-3547 GCA_050873905.1 Jutongia sp.
AAAACAGAAGTCCCAGACCCATGGCAGTGCTTATCACTGATGTGCAGGAAAGTCACGGCCGCAGCGACCAGATGGAAGCCGTGCTGAAGGACGCCTGCCGTACCGCAATGGAAGCCAACAAGGCCAAGAGCGTCTTCCTGAGCAGTATGTCGCATGACATCCGCACGCCGATGAATGGAATCATCGGGATGACCCAGATCGCACTACAGCATCTGGAGGAGCAGGACCGGGTGGAAGACTGCCTGAAGAAGATCGACGAATCCTCGAGACATCTTATGGAGCTGATCAACGAGGTGCTGGATATGTCACGAATCGAAAGCGGCAATAAGATTCTGCATGTTGAACCCATACAATTACAGGAACTGATCAAAGGTGTAATAACGGTGTGCCAGCCGGAGATGCAGGCTGAGCGGCAGGAACTGACGGTGGATATCGCGGAACTGGGTGAGGACTGCGTGATGGCGGATCCGGTTCGCATGCGCCAGATTTTTACCAATATTTTGTCTAATGCGGTAAAATACACTCCCGTAAGGGGAAAAATTCATATAGAGGCGCATAAGCTTCTGAAAAGTGTACCGGATGGAAATTGTTATCAGTTCCGGATCCGGGATAACGGAATCGGCATGTCGGAAGAATTCCAGCAAAGGCTGTTTGAACCTTTTACCAGAGAAGATAACAGCATGACCAATGCCAGACAGGGAACAGGGCTGGGACTATCTATTGTCAAGTCTGTTGTGACGATGATGGGAGGAACCATCAAAGTAGACAGTGTACAGGGAAAAGGTACAACGTTTACGGTTACGTTACCGCTTTCTGCTGTGGATAGATCCGAAACGACAGAAACGGATATTGCGGAAACTGTGCAACAGCGTTTTGATGGACACCGTATTTTGCTGGCAGAGGATAATGAGATCAACCGGGAGATCGCCTGTGAACTGCTGGAAGGCAGAGGCCTTGTTGTAGAAAGCGTGACGAACGGAGAGGAAGCTTTTGAAAGGATCCGGGACGGTGAGGAAGGAAGATATGAACTGATCCTGATGGATATTCAGATGCCTGTGATGAACGGATATGATGCTACCAGAGCGATACGAAATCTGGGAAGCGACTATGCGAAGAACATCCCCATCATAGCGTTGACGGCCAATATTTTCGAGGATGACATTATGAGGGCCATCGACAGCGGTATGAATGAACACATTACCAAGCCCATGGATATGAGAGTGGTGGAAAAAATATTGAATAAATGGCTCATGTCTTAGAAAAAGACAGCGGCCGGAAAGCCTGAGACACAAAAACAGCAGATCCCGCCAGATCTGCTGTTTTCTTCTGTGTATATGAGCGTGAAAAACACACTTCTATCAAAAAATAAAGGATACTTCGTTACTTAGAACTTCTCTGCAAAGCTCTTGTAGTACTCATCAAAAAACTCGCTGACTCTTTCCATAATTTTCTTCATAATAATCACCCTTAACCTTTCCAAGACAAATAAACTGTTAACTTTGTTGTTATGCTTAAGGGGTCAGGCCTGACTTCCTTTTGATGATTATAATTTACCATATTGCACTTATAATGTGAAATACATATAATAGATGTATGATAATACCTATAAGGTATAATAAAAAGGAGGACTCCGGGAAGATGGAATTGCGTCATATCCGTTATTTTAAGGCGGTAGCAGAGGAGAAGAGCTTCACGAAAGCCGCGGAACAGCTGGCGATTGCACAGCCGCCCCTGAGCCGTCAGATTCAGGATCTGGAAGCGGAACTGGGTACGACATTGTTCCTGCGGACACCTCATAAGGTGACCCTGACGGAGGAAGGAGAGCTTTTCCTGCAATATGCGAATCAGATTCTGGATCTGGTGAACCGGTCGGAAGAGGATGTCAGGGAGCGGAAGGAAGGCTTGCAGGGAACACTGTATATTGCTTCGGTAGAGGGCTGCGGCCCCCGGCTTTTTGCCGAATGGATCGCCGGTTTTCAGCAGAGGCATCCTCATGTACAGTACAATCTGTGGAATGGTAACACAGATGATGTGAACAATCGCGTGACAAAGGGACTGTGCGAGATCGCCATGATCACCGCACCTTATAACACGGAGGAATTCCATGTGCTGCCGGTGTACGAGGAACCTTGGGTGGCAGTGATCCCTAAGGGACATGCATTGTACTCCTGGGAAAATGATCCGGTGAAGCCCTCGGAGCTGTTGCCCTATGACCTGTTGATTCCCTCCAGAGAATCCAGAAAAGGTGAAATCGATAAATGGTTCGATGGCACTGGCCGTGCTCCGGTGATCCGGGGCCGTATCGCTCATATGATGAATGCCTATGAACTGAGCTTACACGGAGTCGGCATCTCCATCTATCCGGCATCCATCTCTTCCCTGATCCGGGATAAGGACGTCTGCGTGCGACCGGTAGAGCACCCGAATGCTCATGCGGATTATGCTTTGATCTGGAATAAAAATCATACTTTGTCCCATGTGGCGGAGGAATTTATCAAATACGTGGGAAGCATTGAGGAACGTAGCGGTGTGGAATAGATGACCGGTGGAAGCAGGCCGGAAACGGAGCAACGGTACACATAAATACATAAGAAACAAAAAAGGAGAACGGGAATGAACATTACGGTATATCTTGGAGCAAACGAGGGAAAAGATCCGACACTGAAAACAGCGGTACGGGAGCTGGGTACCTGGATCGGTCAGAGCGGCAACCGCCTGATCTACGGAGGCTCCAAATCAGGACTTATGGGAGAACTGGCAGAAAGCGTGTTGCAGGCAGGCGGAGAAGTTACCGGCGTGGAACCGCAGTTTTTCATCGATATGGAATACCAGTATGATGAGATTACGGAGTTGATCGTCACGAAGGATATGACAGAACGTAAGACGAAGATGATCGAGCTAGGAGACGCGTTTATTGCCTTTCCGGGCGGAACCGGCACACTGGAAGAGATTGCGGAGGTCATGTCCAAAGTGTCACTGAAGCAGTTGGATGCCCCCTGTATTATCTATAATCTGAATGGATACTATGACAGCTTGCGGGCATTACTCTGCCATATGACAGACATGGGACTGTCTTCCACGGAGAGACAGGAAGGTATTTATTTTGCAGAGAATCTTTCTGAAATTACAGAGATTATATATAAAACAGCGAAGCGTTAATCCTCGCTGTTTTATATATACGAAGTATACAAGTTGGGTAGGAGCCGGTCTGCCCAATTGTTATCCGGGGATATGTGTATTATAAAATTTTGATCAGAATCGTTACGATACCAAGCACCATCAGAACGGCTCCGACAATCCGGTTTAACCGTTTGATCTCGCACTTATTGGCAAAACGTGCGGAGACCACAGCACCGATGAGGCAGCTGGCCATGACGATGGCCATAGGCAGCGGGAAGATCTGTGCGCCCATGGTGACATGGCTGACAGCACCGGTGAGTGCTACCAGAGACATGATCATGGTACTGGTACCCACAGCGACCTTCAGGTTGTACCCAAGAACCAGAGTGAATACGGTGAGCATCAGGATACCGCCGCCGCTTCCGGT
>JBNMJP010000229.1:0-3536 GCA_050873905.1 Jutongia sp.
ATCTTGCCGGCGTAGATCAGCTCCGGCATAAACCGGTAGAAAAACGTCAGCAGGAGAGTACTGATATGGGCTCCGTCCACGTCGGCATCGGTCAGGATAATGATCTTGTCATAACGGAGTTTGCTGATATCAAAATCATCCCCGATACCACAGCCAAAGGCTGCGATCATGGATTTGATCTCGTTATTTAACAAAATCTTTTCCAGAGTTGCTTTTTCCACGTTCAAAATCTTTCCACGGAGAGGAAGCACCGCCTGTGTCTTTCGGTTACGGGCGGTCTTTACGGTACCTCCGGCGGAATCTCCCTCAACGATATACACCTCGCATTCCTCCGGCTTGCGGGAGGTGCAGGAGGCAAGCTTGCTCTTGGTGTCCACATCATTGAGCTGCTTTAATACAGCTGTTCTCGCTTTATCGCTTGCCTTGCGGGCATTGTAGGACTTCATGGAATTTTCCAGAATTGCCCGCAGGATCTCGACATTTTTATCGAAATAACGCTGGACTTCTGTACTGAATACATCGTCTACTGCTGTTTTGGCATCGGTATTGCCAAGCTTTGTCTTGGTCTGACCCTCAAACTGTGGATCCGGGTGCTTAATGGAGATAATGGCAACCAGACCGTTCCGGATGTCCTTACCGTCAAAATTCTCATCCTTGTCCTTCAGGATGCCAAGTTCTCTGGCGTACTGGTTCATGACACGGGTCAGAGCTGTCTTGAATCCGGTCACCAGCGTGCCGCCGTCTACGACATTGATCCGGTTACAGTATGGATTGATCTGCTCGGAAAAGCTGTTGGTGTACTGAAATGCAACTTCCACCTCGATATCACCGCTGGAGCCCCCAATATAGATAGGCGTCGGATGAAGTGTGACCGCCTCCCGGTTAATGTAGCTGACAAAGCTCTGGATACCGAACTCTTCCTGATAGGTAATAGTTTCATCGTCATTTTCATTTTTGTAGATCAGCTTGAGATTCTTATTAAGGAAAGCAATCTCCTTTAATTTCTTTTTGATGACCTCCGGTTTGAAGGTGACTGTCTCAAAAATTTCGGCATCCGGATAGAAGGTGACTTTGGTACCGGTATTGGATTTTGCACATTTTCCGATGACCGGGAGCTGGCCGTTTTCCAGCTTCGTTACCGGGTGCCCGCCATTTGCGTATTCATCCCTGTAAACCTGTCCGTTTCGCCGTACCTCGACGATCATGTGAGAGGAGAGGGCATTTACTACAGAGGAGCCAACACCGTGGAGACCGCCGGATACCTTATAGACGGTACTGTTGAATTTACCGCCGGCATGGAGAACGGTATAGACCACACGGACCGTAGGAATCTTCTGGGTCGGATGGATATCCACCGGTACACCACGGCCGTTATCCTCAATACAGACCCCGCCGTCCTTCTGGAGGGTGATATGGATCTCGCTGCAAAAGCCGGCGAGCTGCTCATCAATGGCATTGTCCAGAATCTCCCATATTAAATGGTGGAGTCCACGGGAACCGGTGGAACCAATATACATGCCGGGACGCTTCCGGACTGCTTCTAGTCCTTCCAATACTACAATTTCTTTTCCGGTATATTCACTCATACTGCTCTCCCTTTCTGATTTCGTACAAACATATATTCGTTCTCCACCATACCATAAATAATAAAGAAATGCAAATAACCACCCTTGAAACTATCCTTTGTTTTTGGTATCCTATCAAAGATGAGTAACTCAAACTTTTCACATGAAAAAAACAATATCAATAAGGAAGGAAGTTTTACGGATGAAAAAGATACCATTTGTAACAAAGGAACAGGTCGAGGAGATCACAAAGACATATCCGACCCCTTTCCATATCTATGATGAGAAGGGCATCAGAGAGAATGCACGACGTCTGAAGGCTGCATTTTCCTGGAATAAAGGATATCGGGAGTATTTTGCGGTAAAGGCAACGCCAAATCCATTTATTCTGAAGATCCTTCAGGAGGAGGGCTGTGGTGTTGACTGTTCATCCCTGACAGAGCTGATGATGTCTGAGAAGTGCGGCTTCTCGGGCAGTGACATAATGTTTTCTTCCAATGTGACACCGGCAGAGGAGTATGTAAAGGCAAAAGAGCTGGGGGCATTTATCAATCTGGACGATATTACTCACATTGACTTTCTGAAGGACTGCGCAGGCATTCCGGAGACAATCTGCTGTCGTTACAATCCGGGCGGAGTATTCCAGCTGGGTACGGATATCATGGATAACCCGGGAGATGCCAAGTACGGTATGACCAAGGAGCAGATGATCGAGGCATTCAAGAGATTGAAAGAGCTGGGTGCAAAGCGTTTTGGTATCCATTCCTTCCTTGCCAGCAACACCGTGTCCAATGAGTATTATCCGACACTGGCAGGTATTTTGTTTGATCTTGCTGTTGAGTTAAAGGAAAAGACAGGCGTAGAGATCGCATTTATTAATCTTTCCGGCGGAGTTGGTATTCCATATACACCGGACAAGGAACCAAACAATATCGAGATCATTGGTGACGGCGTTCGTCAGAAATTTGAGGAAATCCTTGTTCCGGCAGGTCTGGGAGATGTTGCAATCTTTACAGAACTGGGACGTTTTATGCTGGCACCGTATGGCGGTCTGGTGACAAAGGCAATTCACGAGAAGCATATTTATAAAGAATATATTGGTGTGGATGCATGTGCGGCAAACCTGATGCGTCCGGCAATGTACGGTGCTTATCACCATATTACCGTGCTTGGTAAGGAGAATGCGCCTTGTGATCACAAGTATGATGTGACAGGCTCTCTTTGTGAGAATAATGATAAATTTGCTATCGACCGTATGCTTCCGAAGATCGATATGGGAGATTACCTGTTCATTCATGATGCAGGAGCACATGGTTTCTCTATGGGATATGACTATAATGGACGACTTCGCTCCGCAGAGCTGCTTTTACAGGAGGATGGCAGTGTGAAGATGATCCGTCGTGCAGAGACTCCGGCAGATTATTTTGCCACCTTTGATTTCTGTGATATTCTGAAATAATTATAGAAAAAGCATGGGATAAAGGCATTCGCCATATAATAAAATAGCGCAAAATTGAAATTTAACACCTTTTTGTAAAAGAAGGTGTTAAATTTTTTACAAATATTTCCGATACACATATAGAGAAAATGAAAATGCAGAATATTTAGGTGGTGATTATTATGAGAATTGATGCATACAATCAGATCAGTCAGATATATCAGGCAAGCAAGCCGAAAAAGATCACAAAGAAAAGTGAAGCCACTGTAAAAGAGCAGTATACTGTATCAAGCAAGGGTCAGGATTATCAGACGGCGAAGAAAGCACTTGCAGCCGTACCGGATATCCGTGAGGAAAAGGTTGCAGCACTGAAGGAGCAGATCGCATCCGGCAGCTATAATGTATCTGCACAGGAGATTGCAGATTCCGCTGTAAGCAAGTTTTTTGATTCCAGTATCTGATAAGGAAATGAGGTAGCCCATTGGCCAGTTTGATGGAAGAGTTGATCACGGTTCTTGGCAGAGAGAAGGAGA
>JBNMJP010000230.1:0-3511 GCA_050873905.1 Jutongia sp.
AAACGGTGCCAGCCACCGCATTCAAATGGATGCCGGTATCGCCTCTGCTGATCTGCTGATCGCTGTAACGGAATCAGACGAATTAAATCTTCTGTGCTGTACCGTAGCAAATCAGGTAGCAAACTGTTCCACGATTGCCCGGGTCCGCACACCGGATTACAGCGGGGAGGCAAGCTATCTCCGGGACAAGCTCGGTCTTGCCATGATCATCAATCCGGAACTGGAGGCGGCCAGAGAAATTGCAAGGATTCTGTATCTTCCAACTGCATTGGAGGTCAATTCCTTTGCCCATGGTCAGGCAGAGCTGATCAAGATCCGAATTCCCGAAAATAATATATTAGATGGAATGAGCGTGGCAATGCTCAGCAAAAAGATCAACACCAGCGTCTTGATCTGCGGAATTGAGCGCAGTGGTGCCATGTATATTCCATCCGGTGACTCTCTGCTATTAGGTGGAGATAAGATTTCTTTTGTAGCTCCAAAGGGGCACGGCCGTTTCTTCCTGGAGGATATCGGTATCAAAACAAACCAGGTAAAGAGCACCATGATCATCGGCGGCAGCAAAGCGGCATACTATCTTGCAAAGCAGCTCCTGCCAATGGGGGTTTCCGTTAAGATCATAGAGCAGGATTTGAAACGCTGCGAAACCTTAAGCGAGCTTCTTCCAAAGGCTACCATTATCAATGGAGATGGCACTGATGAGGATCTGCTGGAGGAGGAAGGCATTGATTCCATCGAATCTTTCGTTCCATTGACCGGCATTGACGAGGAAAACATTCTTTTGACACTCCATGCAAAGCAGATTTCCAAGGCCAAGGTCATCACCAAAATAAATCGTATGAATTTTAAGGATGTCATCAGCCGTCTGGATCTGGGCAGCGTCGTATATCCCCGTTATATCACTTCGGAGACGATCGTTGCTTATGTCCGTGCCAAAAAGGATTCCATGGGCAGCAATATCGAAACCTTGTACCATATGTTTGATTCCCGTGCAGAGGCCATCGAATTTCGCGTCAATGAACCATCTGCTGTTACGGATATACCGTTAATGGATCTGTCCCTCAAGGACAATCTGTTAATCTGCTTTATCAGCCGCAACGGATCCATTCTGATCCCTACCGGCTCTGATTCTATTCAGGTTGGGGATACGGTCATGGTAGTAACTACTCATACCGGTTTTAACGATCTTCAGGATATTCTGAAATAAAGGATGATAGGTTATGAATTATTCAATATTAAAATATATTCTCGGTTATGTATTAAAAATAGAAGCAGCTTTTATGCTGCTTCCTTGTGTTACATCTCTTATTTACCACGAGGAAGAGGGACGCTATTTCTTTCTCGTTGCCTGTGTCTGTATGCTTTTGGGCGTGCTTATGACATACCGCAAACCCAAAAGCACCGTTTTTTATTTAAAAGAGGGTTGTCTTGCTACCTCTTTAAGCTGGATCATTCTCAGTCTTTTTGGTGCGATCCCATTCTGGATCAGTGGCGAGATTCCTCAGTGGGAAAATGCACTTTTTGAAACCATTTCCGGATTTACCACCACGGGCGCCACCATACTCAGCAATGTAGAGGGCTTATCACACACCGCATTGATCTGGCGAAGCTTTACTCACTGGATCGGCGGCATGGGTGTTCTCGTCTTCCTTCTGGCAATTCTTCCGCTGAGCGGCGGATCCAGCATCAACCTGATGAAGGCAGAAAGCCCGGGACCTTCTGTGGGCAAGCTGGTACCTAAGGTACGTTATACCGCAATGATCCTGTATGCCATCTATTTTGGCATGACGGTTATCGAATTTATCTTTCTTCTGGCAGGCAAAATGCCTGTTTTTGATGCGTTGACCACAGCCTTTGGCACTGCCGGTACCGGAGGCTTCGGTATCAAAAATGACAGTATGATGAGCTATTCCCCTTATATTCAATGGGTAGTTGCCATCTTTATGATATTGTTTGGTATCAACTTCAACTTTTATTTTTATATTTTGTATCGTCATTTCCGCAAAGCAGTATCTATGGAGGAGATCCATTACTATCTCGCCATGATCCTGATCGCCGTGACGATCATTTTCCTGAATATCCGCACCATGTATCCAACCGGATTTGAGGCAATGACACATTCTGTTTTTCAGGTTGCGTCCCTTGCCACCTCCACGGGATTTTCCACTACGGATTTTGCCCTGTGGCCGCAGACAAGCCAGACCATCCTGATCATTGTGATGTTTGTGGGCGCCTGTGCCGGCAGTACCGGTGGCGGTATTAAGGTGTCACGAATCGTCATTCTGTTTAAGACTGTTTTAAAAGAATTAAACAGCTATATCCATCCAAAGAGCGTCCGCAAGATCAACGTCGAGGGCAAGCCGGTAGATCACGAGGTCGTCCGTTCCATCAATGTATTTTTTATTACATTTATGATCATATTTGCCCTTTCCGTCTTTGCGATCTCCTTTGAAGATGAGGATCTGGTCACCAACTTTACCGCAGTTCTCACCACGATCAACAATATGGGCCCTGGTCTCGCCAAGGTAGGACCGACACAGAACTTCGGACATTTCAATGTCTTTTCCAAACTGGTACTGATGTTTGATATGCTTGCCGGCCGTCTGGAGCTGTTTCCACTGCTGATCCTGTTCCACCCTGCCATCTGGAGGGATTCCTTCGAAAGCCACCGCAAGAAGAAACAGAAAGTATAAAAAAAACCTTCGAAAGCCGCCGTAGGCTCTTTCGAAGGTTTTATTTTCACAACGCCGCAAACTTTGCGCCGCTTTAGAAGTATTTTTCACACTATTCGTATCGCAACGCCTCGATTGGATCCAGTCTGGCGGCTTTATTGGCCGGATAATATCCAAAGAATACCCCGACGACCATAGAAAACAGTACGGCAACCATGATCGCTGCCACCGGTGCCGTTGCAGAATAGCCCAGTACCGATGCTGCTACAGAACCGAGGATCAGCCCCAGCACAATTCCCAGACATCCCCCCACCAGACAAAGCATCATGGATTCTATGATAAACTGAAGCCGGATCGATCCGTTAGTAGCTCCCAGTGCCTTTCTCGTTCCAATCTCTCTTGTCCTCTCTGTAATGGAAACAAGCATGATATTCATAACACCAATACCGCCCACCAAAAGGGATATGCCTGCGATCAGTGAAATCGCCAGGGATACGGTCTGGATCATTTCACTCATGGACTCTGTCATAGACTCCATGGTAGAAGTAGCGATCTCATAATTATCGTTGCTCATATAATACGGCGCAAAAAACGACTCAATCTGATCCGCAAAATCCGATACACTGGATACCGAGGTGTCTGTCACAATGGTGAACTGTGTATATCCATCGTCAAAATGCATGATCTCCTTGGCGGTCGTCAGGGGAATATACGCACTTGTGGTGACGTCTTCCGAGCTGTCACTGACCGTTCCCTCACTTTCATACTGATATACCCCCACAATATAGAAATCCTGATAATTTCCATTAATATTCAGGCTGATCTTCTGCCACAACGCA